>NZ_CM000745.1:1802440-1822592 GCF_000161455.1 Bacillus pseudomycoides DSM 12442 | reverse complement strand
TCTCTTTTTCATTTATAATAGTTCATGTAAATACTTGTGTACATATTGACTCCTATTATTTATATATCGAAAGATAATATCTGGTTCTTGATCAAAAATATCTATTTTCTCTTTCATATAGGGATCCTGAATCAAGTAAGGACGAATTGCTTCACACATTCTCTCTACTTTCGGTTTTATAAACGAAACTGTAAATTTCTCTTCCAAAATTTCTTCAAGAATGCTACGGTATTGCTTTCGAAATACCGGTATATCGAGAATTCTAGCACTCAACGTATTATATCCTTGAATTCGGATATACTCATGGTTTAGCCGCCTTCCTTCTACATCACGGCCCCATGTCGCATCATAATCCCACGGTATCACTTCAAATAAATTCGTTTCATCATTATGATACAGTGCATAGTTATGAACAAATCCGTCAAAGTTTTGAGTCAAAATAACACCTGCTAGCCACCGCAAATATTTGTCAACATCAAGGTAATTTATAATTTCTTTTTCATATTTTTCTCGTGATAGTACATTTGCCTGATAAACGAATTCACTAAGCTGTTCTTCACTATGTTCATTCGCACATTTAAACTCATAGCCTGCAGATAGGTTTGTTTTAACATCTTGATCACGCTCACTTATTAAAGAAAAATTCGCATCATCATCAATCGCATAATAAATTGACCCACTCGGTAATTTACGGCTTTTCAAAAAGTTTTCATCAACAGATTCTAATTGTAAATATACACCTTGAATTTGACCATTAATCTTGATAAAAACATGCTGGGATTTTGGCGAAAGTACACCAATATCACTAAAAAAGTCAAGCGATAATTTATTTCTTATAAGTGATGGATCCTTAAACTCAGAATTCAAATGAAACTCTTTCACCCCTTGAAATTGTTTCGGCTTATAGAACATAACATGATATGATTTTTTATCAAATTCTCGAATATGTGCTCCCCGGTATACAATGTCAATATCATACTTTCTTTTCCCATATGTTAATTTAGCAGGCACTGGACTATCAGACCAAATGTCCTTCTTTAATTCAACAAGATACATCGGATGAATAAAAAAATCATAAGAAGGCAACATTCTTCCCCCATCCCTTCTTTTTTTCTCCATTTAATGTATGCTTATTACTTTGTCCATGTCCATATATCCGCTATATGCCTATTTCTATTAAAATCTAAACTCCTGCCTCATGCAGAAGAGATTCTCTCTTCATATCATGATTAATGTAAAAGGAATACCTGTTCATTTTATTTAGAGATAAGGGGGATTTCTATGAAACGCGATATTCAAAAAGCTGTTGAAGAAATCAAAAGTGCAGGGATGGAAGAGTTTTTACATCAAGATCCAAGTACTTTTGATTGTGACGATGATCATTTTTCTGGCCACAAATGTACAACAGGCCGTAAGCATACGACATGTCGTAAACACACAAAATGCCGTAAGCATACAACATGTCGTAAACACACAAAATGTCGTAAACGCACAACAGGCCGTAAACGCACAACAGGCCGTAAACGCACAACAGGCCGTAAACACACAACAGGCCGTAAACACACAACATGCCGTAAACGCACAACAGGCCGTAAACGCATAACATGGCGTAAACACACAACATGCCGTAAACACACAACATGGCGTAAACACACAACATGGCGTAAACACACAACATGGCGTAAACACATAACATGTCGTAAACGCACAACAGGCCGTAAACGTACAACAGGCCGTAAACGTACAACAGGCTGTAAAAAAAGAAAAAAATGCGATCACTTCTGGTTTAGAAAACGTAATTGCTAATTCTTTATCCCTTATTGTTAACAGTAAACGTAAAAAGATCGCTCTATTGCGGTCTTTTTATACTTGCTGAAAATGACTTATATCGGCAAACTGTTTAACACTAGCCTCTTTCCCTTCAAATTCAATGATACTTAAGCTCGCACTATGCATAAATGGATCATCCCACACTCTTTCAACAGAAAGACCAGTAAAATGTCCCACAAGTAATTTTGCAGCTGCTGCATGAGATACGATTAAAATACTTTCCCCTTTATGTTTTTCTAAAAGAAGGTTTACTCCTTCTATCACCCGACTATGCACATCATAGAAATTTTCGCCTGATGTCGAACAAAAACGATGTGGCTCATTCCAAAACGTATGTACTTCCTCTGGGTACTGCGCTTCCAAATCCACAAGCATTTGCCCTTCCCAGATCCCCATATTAATCTCATAAAAGTTCTCATCAGCTATAATTGGAATATTCCGCTCTCCTTTTATTAACTCTGCCGTATGCATTGTTCTCCCGCTTGGACTACTATATATCGCATGAAGTGGTATATCCTTTATATGATCCCCTAACTGCTTTGCCTGTAATATCCCTTTTTCGGTTAAATTAGAATTTTTTCTCCCTTGCATACGCTTTGCCACATTCCACTCTGTTTCTCCATGACGTGTTACATATAAAGTCGTTTTCATTCGTTTTCTTCCCCCTCATCAAATTGGTCGTAATTCCCATGGTTCCAATGTTCCTACAATACAATCGCTTTGTTTACTCTGAATTCCTGCTATAACTCCATCAGTAATCTCTTCATGAGTCAACCACCTTGAATGTTCACCTTGTAAAATAAACCCTAATAAAATTCTATGATAATTACAGAAAGCACTTCCTATTTTTTGACGTTCCAATCGAGATGCACTACTCCCTAATATATGAAACAAACTATAGGATTTAGAATGTAATTCAATTTCTTCACAAATTACTTGAAGCGCCTTTTTAGCAGTTGTATGTACCCAAGCTACGACTAATCTGATAGGTCCATTTTGTTTAATCGTATCTTTAATAGATTGTTTCAAAGCATCGCCATCGTGGTAATCAAGAGAAATACATGTAACATTTCTTGGAG
This sequence comes from Bacillus pseudomycoides DSM 12442, assembly GCF_000161455.1. Classification (GTDB taxonomy): domain Bacteria; phylum Bacillota; class Bacilli; order Bacillales; family Bacillaceae_G; genus Bacillus_A; species Bacillus_A pseudomycoides. The sequence goes on along the minus strand of NZ_CM000745.1, from coordinate 1,819,683 downwards.
CATTACATGTATTTTTTACATCTTCTAACCTATTCCTATCTCGTCCAATAACAGAAACATAAAGCCCTTGATTACAAAGCCAAACGGACACTTTCTTCAGCATCCCTGTCCCTCCAATAACGAGCGCATGCATGCTCTTCCCATCCCCCTTTATTTCATCAATAAAATTTCATATGTGGTTTTGCTTCCTTATAATACTTTAAGCGATCCTGCAGTGTACCTGAATGAAACTCAAACTTATGTCCATCTGGATCAATAAAATAAATAGACTGACAATCTCTTACATCACGTTCTCTTCCTTGTAAAATATGAACTTTATTCTCCTCTAATCGCTTTAATAGTCGACCAAAATCCTCTTGTTTAACAGAAAATGCAAGATGTGTATATGACTGATGAATTTCATTTCGTGCAATATCTGCTTCTTCATTGAGTGCCACCCACACTCCACATATATCAAAATATGCGAGTTTTCTTCCTTTTACTAATAACTTTCCCTCTAATACTGTTTCATAAAATTGAATAGATCTTTCTAAATCTGAAACCGAAAAACAAAGATGATTAAAGCCATTTATCAACATAAGTCCTCCTTACAAAATAAGAGATGAGCGAAAATTCGCGCATCTCTTATTATACTATTTTTTTGTAATATACGCCCATTTATAACTAAAATCGCCGCCGAATGTATGATTTGCAATTCCTTTTACATATGTTTTTTCTAAATATGCTGTACTTTGCTGATAAGTAGGTGAAATCGCTGCATCTTCTCCAATTAAGATTTTTTCAGCTTCTGCAAGTGCTTTCCAGCGTGCTGCATCATCTTTTAACAACTCACCTTTCGATTTAGCAACTAAGTCATCATATTTCGGATTTGAATACGCCATTTCATTAAATGTACTTCCTGTAATAAACATATCAATATATGTCATTGGATCTGGATAATCCGGGCCCCATGCTGATAGTGAAAACTCATATTGTAATTTCTTCTCTAAATCTAATTTCTGTTTATACGGTTGTTGTTTCAAATTCACTTTAATTCCAGGTAAATTTTTCTCAAGCTCTTCTTTAATAAAGTCGCCAACTTTTTTCCGGCTACCATTATCATCGTTTAGTAATTCTACCGTAATTGTATCTTGACCCAGTTCTTTTTTCGCTTCTTCCCATAACTTCTTCGCTTTTTCCGCATTGTCTTTATTATCACGGAAGTTTTTATTTACAGTACGAAAATCTTTTCCATCCGGACCTGTTGTGAATTTTTCTGGTACTAAGAAATATGCTGGTAATGAGCCATCATTTAAAATGACATTTGCAATACCTTTTTTATCATAAGCTAAATCAATTGCTTCACGCACTTTTTGATTTTTAAATGTTGCATTTTGTTGATTAAAACGTAAGAAATACATACGCGGATCTAGTTTCGTTTTGAATTCATCTGGCTTATTCTTTTTATATTTATCAACAAACTCTGAAGTTAAAATTACGCGGTCCGCTTGATCATTATCATATAGGTTCACACCTGTGCTCGTTTCTTTTACGACACCGACATTAATTTCTTCTAGTTTTACAGTATCTTTATCCCAATAATTTGGATTTTTCTTTAATTGATAGCTTTGCTCATGCTTCCATTCACTTAACGTAAATGGTCCATTGTATAAAATTTTATCAGCTTCTAATGCATACTTATCACCTTGTTTTTTTACAAACTTCTCATTTAAAGGGAAGAATGTTGGAAATGATGTAAGATCAAGAAAATATGGAGTTGGTTGTTCTAGTTCTACCACTAGTGTCTTATCATCCTTTGCTTTTACACCTAGCTGATCAAGTGGTAGCTCCCCCTTATTAACTTTTTGAGCATTTTTTACATCAAATAAAATAAATGCGTATTCAGCTGCTGTTGCTTTATCAAGCGCACGTTGCCAGCCATATACAAAATCTTGTGCACGAACTGGCTCACCATTCGACCACTTTGCATCTCGTAATTCAAAAGTATATGTTTTCTTATCTTCACTAATCTTCACATCTTTTGCCATACCTGGAGTTCGCTTATTATCTTTATCTAATCGATATAAACCCTCCATTGCATTTACAAATACTCGGAATGATACGGAATCTGTTGATTTTGATGTATCCATCGAAGGAATTTCTGCTGTTTCTAGTAAGTTTAGCACTTGTTTATCGGCCATCCCCTTACCTGTTTCTTTCTTCGTTGTCGATGCTTTCTCCCCATTCCCGCAACCTGCAACGAACATACTTGTTGATAATGCAAGTGCAGCAAGCGTTGAAACTTTTTTCTTCATTATTCCTTCCCCCAATCTGTATGTATACAATAAAGCATGTATAATATTATTATACAAAAAATTCTGATTATTTTAAATATTTTTCTTTCCTAAAATAAAAAAAGAAATGAATGTAAAAGCTGCTCCATCTGCTTTTACATTCATTTCTTATAACATTTCTTTTTTTTCATCTTTTTGTAATCCGTCATCCAACTCAAAAAGATCTTGCGTACGAAACACATCTTCCATCATTTTCAAAAACTCTTTTTCACCTTGGGGCTCACCGTTAACTGTAAGAGAATAGGGTTCAATTTCATGCAACCTGTAATCGACAACAAATTGAATGATAATTTTTTGTCTTGTCATACCATGATTGTATCCATGAAATTCTACTAATTCCAATCCATCTCCCCCGCGGTAATAAACCCAGGTTGGTTGCTTAAAATGCTGTTCAAAAGATTCCCCAATAGAAAAAAAAGGATACTCATAAAGGGAACTTGCTCGTACTTTTTGAATAACATCTTGATCTGTAGGAAAGAAAAAGTGACTCATGAATATACTAGCAGCTGTCAAAATTGTAACAATAGCCGCTCCCATTTTGCTTGTTCCTCCACTATCACGGATGAGATAACGCTCAACATCTCCATTCGTTACCCCTCTTGCTTTTATCCGGTATATTTTCCGCTCAGCAAATCGATAATATAACCCATTTGCAAAAATTCCGACCCCTATCATCATTAAAATGAGCAATAAAAAGGTAAGGGGAACCATGTTAATAATGGGGAGTGCTACATTGAATCCCATATAGTATGAAAATGCATCACAAGCTACTAATAAAATTACAAACAAACAAGCAGGTACGTAATATTTTCGATAACCAAACCATCCGACATTGAAAATAGCAGCCCATCCATTCCAGCTCCACCTTGCTATTCGTTTCTTTTCTTTGTCCCATTTTCTTTTATAATATGGATAATGCGCTCCCACATATTGTTCCATATTTTTTTCGATTGGTGAGGTCTCCTCTTTTGTTCCATTATGTAAAGTTTGCTGACAATCTTCACAATTAAATTGACCGTCAGGACAAGGATTCCCACAATTTATACAACGCAAAATAATCCCTCTTTCCCTGATTTATCCCCTACTTATACTTCTGTTGTCCAGCATACTAAAAAATTTAGCTATTTAACAAGATGATTCTTCCCCGCAAATAACAGGTTAAACCATTCGTATGAAACTCAGAAATACTTACTTTCTACTAGACTTTGTTATCCTCTAAGCAATGAAAACTACTATCTCCATTTGAAAAGAGTTTTATCTTATTGCAAAATCCCCTCATGTTTCAATAACCATTCTTTTCGCCATAGACCACCTGCATATCCAACTAACTTTCCACTTTTTCCAATTACACGATGACACGGAACAATAATAGAAATCGGATTGCGACTATTCGCTCCTCCTATCGCACGCACCGCCTTTGTGTTACCAACCTTTTCTGCAATATCCAGATAGGAAGCATTCACTCCATATGGAATCGTATAAAGTGCATCCCAAACACTCTTTTGAAATGGTGTTCCAACCGCTGACAGTGGTACTGTAAATTCAGTTCTCTTTCGATTAAAATATTCATCTAATTCAGCGAGGCACTGTTCTACAATTTGATTTTTATTCTCTTCTTTCCGTTCCTCTACAAAAATAACAGAAGTAATTCCTTCATCATTTGCAGTAATTTCAAGCAAACCTATTTCGCTTTCATAATAAGCTCGGTACATGCCCCTATCCCCCAATTTAATTTATTTCAATAATTGTAACATAAATGTACAAAATTTCGGGAATAAGCGTTTCATTATGGAAACAAAAATGATGATGATACAATAAAGGAAACTACAATAAGGGGGAATAGATATGGACTATCAGCTTTTTTCACCTTATACGATTAAAGATGTTACATTAAAAAATCGTATTGTTATGTCACCGATGTGTATGTACTCTTCAGAAAACGAAGATGGAAAAGTGACAAATTTCCATCATATCCATTATGCGTCTCGCGCAGCTGGTCAAGTAGGCCTTGTTATGCTTGAAGCTACAGCTGTTGTACCTGAAGGACGTATTTCTAATAAAGATTTAGGTATATGGAATAATGATCATATTCCAGGGTTACAAAAAACGGTGTCCCTCATCCATGAAAATGGGGCAAAAGCAGCTATTCAGTTAGCCCATGCTGGTCGAAAAGCTGAATTACATACAGACTCTGTAGCACCCTCGGCTATTGCATTTAATGATACAATGAAAACCCCAATAGAAATGAATAAACAGCTAATCAAAAAAACAATTTCTGCTTTTCAAGATGCCGCATGTCGTTCCAAACAAGCAGGATTCGATATTATTGAACTCCACGCGGCTCACGGCTATCTCATTAATGAATTTCTCTCTCCATTATCAAACAAACGAACTGATGAATATGGCGGATCACCTGAAAACCGTTACCGTTTCTTAAAAGAAATCATTGATGCTGTAAATGAAGTTTGGAATGGTCCTTTATTCGTTCGTATTTCTGCAAATGACTATCACCCTAAAGGATTAACAGTCCATGACTATGTTCAATTTGCAAAATGGATGAAAGAACAAGATGTAGATGTAATTGATTGTAGTTCTGGGGCAGTTATACCTGCACAAATCGACGTTTACCCTGGCTATCAAGTAGAGTATGCAAATCATATAAAAGGACAAGCACACATTGCGACAGGTGCAGTAGGATTGATTACAAGCGGGATACAAGCAGAAGAAATTTTAGCAAATAATGAAGCGGACTTAATCTTTATCGGTCGCGAGTTACTTCGCAATCCATATTTTCCAAGAACAGCAGCTAATGAACTTGGATTTGAATTACAAGAGCCCCACCAATATCAACGTGCTCGTGGTAAAACAGCCCCGACTCGCCGCTAATACACAATAATGAAAACGAGAAGGGCTCCCCTTCTCGTTTTCATTATTCCATCATTGTAATCTCTGTAGAATTATAAATATGGACACCAGATTCTTCACGTAGTGCCGCTAAGTACATCCCTTTTGCAACCTGCTCAGCTGTAATCGGCTTATACTTTTTTAAAGTACCATTAAATACAAATGGCAAAACACCAGATATCTTCTCAGCCATTCTTTCTCCAAAACGAAATTCTTCTCGATCTCCTAGCAATAGTGATGGTCTAAATATATGAATCCCACCGATCACTAACTTTTGAAGTTCCTCCTCCATCTTCCCTTTTACTTGTGAATAAAAGAAAAGTGATTTTGGATTAGCACCCATAGAAGAAATAACAAGAAAATTTTGTACACCTTGTTTTTCTGCTAAACAGGCCGCTCGTAATGTATATTCATAGTCTACTTTTTTAAAATTCGCTTTCGTTTTCGCTTTCTTAATTGTTGTCCCAAGACAGCTAAAAACATCATCAACAGCAAAAAATTCTTTATACTCTTCTAATATAGAAAAGTCAACTTGTTTCTGCTGTAACTTTTCATGTTCCCATTGCAGTGGCTTTCTTACAAAAACCATAACCGAATCATAGTAATCTGAGTCAAGTAATAGCTGCGTCACTTCTTGTCCAACTAAACCACTCGCACCGAGTACTAAGGCTGTTCTTTTATTCATTTATCTTTATACCTCTTTATCTAATTTTATACCGTCCAAACAGGCAGTACAAATCCTATTTCTAGGAGTTTCCTTTTTCTTATTCTATCATAAGTAAAGCACTATGCGTGATGCAAGTGCTTTACTTACTCTTCTCTCCTTTTTTCTCTGTTGGTAGCTTGGTTATTATCCTAGAGTCACCTAGATTACTTATTAATGTCTTGAGGAAAATCAAAACACATGTTAATGGCAAAACTACTGCTAGTATCAATAAGATTGCTTCCATTATGTAATCCAATTACTCATCCCCTTTTCATACCCTCTACCTCAATATATGAAAGGAGTGTTGTCACATATGCGACATTCATAAAAATTAATACTATTCTTTTTGACAACTTTATAACAAAATCAAATCGGAATGATTATTATTTATTGCAACTTTCGTAAAGATGTATTATACTAAGTTCGCAACTTAAAACGTAATTATTCCGTTTTATAACAAAAAGATATTTTTTCTCTTATTTTGGAGAAAATAAAATTGGAAAAGAAAGAAAAGAGGAGAATTACATGAAGAAAAGGTTAATGGTATTTTCTTTTATACTTATTTTTACATTAATTTTTGCTGGGTGTGCCAGCAAAAAAGACGGAACTGCAAAAAAAGATGGAAAACTTTCTGTATATACAACTATTTTTCCACTTGCTGATTTCGCTAAAAAAATCGGTGGTAACTATGTAAATGTTGAAACAATTTATCCACCTGGCGCTGACTCTCATACATATGAGCCAAGTCAAAAACAAACGGTACAAGTTGCGAAGGCAGACCTATTCGTATATAACGGCGCGGAATTAGAGCCGTTTGCAGAAAAAATGGAAAAAACATTAAAAAAAGAGAACGTAAAAGTTGTTAATGCATCTAAAGGTTTCGATCTTATCGCTTCATCAGAAGAAGAACATGAGCACGAGGAGGGTCATAAAGAAGAAGAAAGTCACCATCATGACAAAGACCCACACGTATGGCTTGATCCTACACTCGCGATGAAGCAGGCTGAAAAAATTAAAGATGCACTCGTAGAATTGCAACCAGATCATAAAAAAGAATTTGAGAAAAACTTCGCCGCCCTACAAACAAAGTTCACTGACTTAGATGATCACTTTAAATCTGTTGTTTCAGAGGCAAAAACGAAAGATATTTTAGTTTCTCACGCTGCATATGGATATTGGGAAAAACGCTATGGCTTAAAACAAATACCAGTTGCTGGCATCTCCGCTTCTGATGAACCATCACAAAAAGAACTTGCTAACATTACAAAAACAGCAAAAGAGCATGGTTTAAAATATATTTTATTTGAAACATTCTCTACTCCAAAAGTAGCAGAAGTTATTCAAAAAGAAACAGGAACGAAAATTTTACGTTTAAATCACCTTGCTACTATTTCTGAAGATGATGCAAAGAAAAATAAAGATTACTTCACATTAATGGAAGAAAACGTGAACACTTTAAAAGAAGCTACAAACTAAATTTATATTTCCTTTCAGACAGTTGAAACATATTCAACTGTCTTTTTTCATATTCAGCAGCTTGACTTCAACAAAATAACAAGTAAAATTATCCATATTAGTTTTAAAGATATACTATGTTATGAAAGCGAGTTGGAACTATGAATCTTCACATTTGTGAAGTAACAGCAAATAATTGGCGTTCAGTCGCTGCTTTAGACGTAGCAAAGGAGCAGCAGCAATTTATTGAAAGCAATGCATTTTCTTTAGCGGAATCCCTATATGAAGAAAACGGAACGTCAGTAGGCTTATATGATGGAGAAACACTTGTTGGCTACGCAATGTATGGTTGGTATTCAAAAAAAGATGATAGCGTATGGCTAGATCGTTTTATGATTGATTACCATTTTCAAGGAAATGGCTATGCGAAACGTTTTCTCCATCTGCTTATCCAGTATTTACAACAAAAATTTCAATGCAAAAAGATTTATTTAAGTTTTCATCCAGAAAACAAACTAGCAATGAAACTATATGAGTCTTTCGGTTTTCACTTAACTGGTGATATAGACGATGAAGGACCAGTTGTTGGTGTTGTAATGGAATTACGGATAAATGAAAGTATAAGCCTGTGAAAACAGGCTTTTTATTATTTTCTACTAATCTTTGTTTATTAATAGAAGAACAAGATGGTCATGTTTCCTATTCTACCTCCGCATCAAAAATATAATTGTTTCACTTTTTTTCATTAACTAAAGATGTAATGCTAAACATTTACCGTACAATAATGTCCTTTTTTCTACAAAGTAAACACTACTACTTTTAATAACTATACTCCAAAAGAATAAAAACAATCTTTCAGCGAAAATATATGTACATATATGCAAAATCAGTAGTAAATGGAGGGTTTGTTTTGAAAATATTCAAGTTCTTATTCGTAAGCCTTTCTGCTATTTTAATCATGCTTAGCAGTAATAGCTTCCATATCCCAGCAGAAGCTAAAATAGAGACAGATATTGATGTAATACGTCAAAAACCAATTACGTTTGTACTCGTTCACGGCGCTTGGGGAGATTCTAGCTATTGGGATAAAACAGCTAATGAGTTGAAACAAATGGGACATAAAGTATATACTCCTACCTTACCTGGGCATGGAAAAGATACGAATAAAGCTGTAAAACACACTGATTATGTCAAATCAGTAGTCAACTATGTGAAGGAAAGAAACATAACGGATTTTGTTCTTGTTGGTCATAGTTTTGGTGGTACTGTTATTTCAAAAGTTGCCGAACAAATTCCAGATCGAATCCACAGACTTGTCTTTATGAATGCATTTGTTCTAGCAAATGGAGAAAGTGCAGCTGATGAAATCCCAGCCGAAGGAAAAACGCTTTGGACCGAGCTTGCGAAAAAATCGAAAAATAATGCTATCCAATTGCCTTTTCCTATTTGGCGAGAAACCTTTATGAATAATGCTAATCTCGACTTAGCGAAAAAAATTTACGAAACTGTTACACCAGAACCAGCTGGACCACTTTTTGAAAAGCTGGACCTTACGAAATTTTATCAATTAAATATTCCAAAAAGTTATTTCTATTTAACTGAAGATATGGCAGTTCCACAAGGTAAAGATTCAGGATGGCACCCTCACATGTCAAATCGCCTTGGATTATTTCGTTTAGTAACTACACAAGGTGATCACATGACTATGTTTCATGCTAAACCAGCAATTGTCGCGAAGAAATTAGTTGAAGCCGGCAGAGATTAATAACAAAAATAAGCCTGCTAAATTAGCAGGCTTATTTTACGCACTCTTTAAAATGTTCTTGGAACCATTCTTTATTAATATCTTTTCCGATAAAGACCACTTCACTCACGCGCTCTTCTCCCTCTTGCCACTCTCTATCGTAAGAAGCAGCAAATAGTGTATGAACACCTTGAAAAACAATACGGCAATCTACTCCATCGATCGATAGAATTCCTTTATATCGATATAAATACTCTCCTAACTCTTGAACTACAGCTGACATCCATTCGTTTAACTTTTGCAAATCTAACGGCCGCTCTTCACGTAATACAAATGATTTTACACCTTCTAAATGATGATGCTCTTTATGTGGATAAATCTCTAATGTATCACGCGTTTTAAACGTTTGGATTTCTAACAAGACCGGTATATCTACTTCACAATTTGTCGTTGGGATTAATTTTGCTGTTGGATTAATCCCTTGTAATTCAGTAAGGAGTTCTTTCTCTTCTTCCTCTCCAACTAAATCTAATTTATTTACTAAAACCATATCTGCAAAAGCAATTTGTTCTTTCGCTTCTAGCCCTTTTTCAAAATGTTTATGTATATGATAACTATCTACCACTGTCACAACACCATTAATTTTGTATGCTGACTGAATAACTGGATCTAAAAAGAACGTTTGGATAATCGGCCCTGGGTTTGCAAGACCTGTCGTTTCAATCACTAGACCATCAAAATCCATTTTCCCTTCTGCTTTTACATCCAATAACTGTTTTAAAGCAACAAGTAAATCTTCACGCACTGTACAGCATAAACAGCCATTTGTCATTTCCATAATTTCTTCTTCTACATTCATAATTAATTGATTATCGATGCCAATTTGCCCTATTTCATTTACGATAACCGCTAATTTCTTTCCATGTTCTTCCGATAAAATACGATTTAATAATGTTGTTTTCCCCGATCCAAGAAAACCAGTTAAAATTGTTACTGGAATCATTTCGTACATCTCCTTATAGCTATATCTTCGTACATTATACCATACAGATAAAGTGAAACTTCCATCAGTAGGGTTTTTCTTCATCCCCCACCTATCTTCCTCGTTTCGCTCTTACTCTTGAGGTGGGGGCTTACTGCCCGTTAATGCGAGGTAAAATCGTTTTTTACAACAAAGACATATTCATTGTAAGTACAGTCCAATAACTATATAATAGTACCGAACAAGAAAGCCTTTTCAAAAATATCATCATTCATCAAGGGGGTCTACTCAAAATGGAACGAATTCAAATGGCTAATAACCTTGAATTCTCTCGTATCATTCAAGGATTTTGGCGTTTAGCAGAATGGAATATGCCAAAACAAGAATTACTTTCTTTTATCAAAAATTGTATGGAGATGGGGATTACAACTTTTGACCACGCCGATATTTATGGAGGATATACGTGTGAATCATTATTCGGGGAAGCATTACAATTACAGCCTTCTTTACGTGATAACATGCAAATTGTCACAAAATGTGGAATCGCTCCCTTATCTCCGAAGTTTCCAAAGCGATATGTCGCTCACTATAATACAAGTACGAAACATATTGTAAAAAGCGTGGAACAGTCACTACAAAACTTACATACTGATTATATTGATTTGTTACTGATTCATCGACCTGATCCATTTATGGACCCAAGTGAAGTGGCAGAAGCTTTCACACGTGTAAAACAAGAAGGAAAAGTCCGTCATTTCGGTGTATCTAACTTTTTACCGTCTCAATTTAATATGCTTAGCTCATACTTAGATTTCCCGCTCATCACAAACCAAATTGAAGTATCTGCGATGCAGCTTGAACATTTTGAAAAAGGTACAATCGACTTATGCCAAGAAAAAAGAATTAGCCCTATGATTTGGTCTCCTCTTGCTGGTGGAGAAATCTTTACAGGACAAAATGAACGTGCTGTACGCTTACGCAAAACTTTACAAAAAGTCGCAAATGAACTGAATGCTGATGGCATCGATATTGTCATGTATGCATGGCTACTTGCTCATCCAGCAAAAATGATGCCAATCGTTGGCTCTGGTAAATTAGATCGCGTGAAGTCAGCTATCGCTGCAACAAAACTTACATTAGATCGTCAGCAATGGTTTACCATCTTTGAAAGTTCGAATGGACATCCCGTACCTTAATGTGCTAGCACATTATAGTAGGTATTGAATACCCCACTCCTTTTTATGTTATAATTGCCACAAAAAGGATATCCATTAATGAATAACTCAAATAAAAATTACTCTTGGAAATTATTCGAAATTTGGTTATCTATTCCAAGAAGTGCACGACTTGCATTCTTATGGGCTATTATTTTAGGAGCTTCCTATTTAGGATGGGTAAAAATCATTAAACAGTTCTTATAATGACTAAAACTTAATTAATAATACAATTCAAAAAGAAGAGCTAATACATTATAGCTCTTCTTTTTCATACCTGTTTCTTGTCATCGCAAACACACATGTATCCCTGAGTCCCTTGCCATCTACTGCTACACTGCTGCTTTCTAAAATCCCTTCTAATTTAAAACCTAGCCTCTCAGGTATCGCTCTACTTTTTACATTTCGTAAATCACAGCGAATCTCTATCCTGTTTGCCTTTAACTCAGAAAAAGCATAATCCATAATACCTTGCGCAGCTTCTGTCATATAACCTTTTCCACCAAAGCGCGAATCTATCCAGTATCCAATTTCAAATCTTGGTATCTCCCAATTAATACGATGCAATCCAGCAGAAGCTACAAATTCGCCTGTGTCTTTTAAAAATACTAGTAATCTCAAATCTTCACGTTGTAAAAATTGAATATATGATCTTCTTATACTCGCTTCGATTTCTTCTTCTGTTTGTTCTTTTTGAGCAAAAGTCATCCAAGGTTTTAATTCTTCTAACGATGCATTGATAGCTTCATATACTGCCTTTCCATCCCCTGGCTTTGGCATTCGAATGAGAAGCCTGTCTGTGTAAAATTCAGAAGGAAAATCAAGTAATAATGGATTCATTACAAACACTCCCTATTGTTCTTTTATATATAATAACATTTAACACTATATATAAATACAAATTAAAAAACGGCATAAAGTCTTTCTTTTTCAGATGGAAGAGAGCATCCGACCATGCATAGAAGCGGTCAAATCCTTTTCCTGCCCCATGCCCAGTGAAAACAAAGAGAGAAAACAAGTGCAAGTCACTTTTTTCTCCGTAGCAGCGACTTATATAATAAATAACTTTTCTGAACTTCACTTATTTTCAAACCAAATTCATACATACCTATCTCTAATTATATTCGTCACGACACTTTCCTTCCTCTTACTATTAATACTCATACAATCAATTGATTCACCTCTACAGCTGTACGTATTCCAGACTCAATTGCGCCTTGTATCCACCCATGATAAAGTGTTGTATGGTCTCCTGCAAAATATATTTTCCCCTCGGGTTTTACAATAGCTGGCTGCAGTTCTGTTTCTTGACCCGCTTGAAAAATCGCAAACCCTCCTAATGCATACGGGTCCAGTGTCCAATTTTTTGCTACTCCTGACATAAATTCATCATATACTTGCCCACCTAATATAGTCGCTAAGTTTTGTAATGTATAATAAATACGATCACCTTTCGACAATCCATCCCATAATAATGCATCGTACGACCATGTATAGCTCCCAAGCATCATAGCCGGTCCCTTAGTCCCAATACCATGGCTTGGATAATACGCATAGCGAATTGGTAAATCTGTAATAATCCTCCCCCCTAATTGACCCTGTTCTTCCCAAAAGCGACTTTTAAATTGAATTCCTATTTTAGTAGCCGCCATATAATGTAGTTCACGAATTGCTCTCCACTTTTCATGTGATACAGAATCAAATGGATCAATTTCAACAAATCGCATTGTGGAAAATGGAATTGTAATAATAACTAAATCACCTGTTATACTGCTATATCCAAATGTCTCTTCATGTCTGCAATATGCTGTCACACCTTTATCATGTTGTTGAAGCTTCATTAATTTTTGATTGTAAATAATATCTCCCTTTAACTGAGGCAAAAAAGATTTTGGCAATTTATCATTGCCCCCACTAATTTCACAAAAACCACTTTCTTGCTGCAAAATATATATAAAACGTAACGTTTCAACAAATGATCTTTCTAAAAATCCTTCTAAATCTAAAAGTACACCAATCATCTCAATTGCTACTGGTGAAAAATACGTATTATATTGATAAGGATGATATTTTAAAAACTGTGCTGTTGAATACTTCCCAAAGTCTTTTTCAACAATTTCCCAATTTTTATCTGGATTTCTTTTAATGAAATCAATAATTGGCTGCACTGCTAACAATAATAATTCTTCAGATGTTTTTCCTTCTTCATTCATCACTACTGGATATCTTAAAATACTTGGATTTTTCTCGTATTGTTGTAATGTCGTTTTTCTACCATTCACATAAATAATATCCGTCTCATTTCGATTAATAAAGGGGGTCACTTGTAGCCCAAACTTTCTTATATAAGCCATCGTTAATGTATGTATATATGGAATGCGCATTGCTCCAACATCTAAATATAATCCGGTGTCTTCCATTCTAATAGTCTCAATTCGGCCTCCTATACGGTTATTCGCTTCTAAAATTTTTACATGATGTCCTGCGCTTTTAAGTAAGGATGCTGATACTAAACCAGCCATTCCAGCACCAATTACAATGATTTGTTTTGGCTCTACTGTTTTCGGTAATCCCTTATCAATAATTCCCACCATTTCATCAGTTGTGACATGGGATTGTGTATGCACTCGCATCATTCCACCCCTTACTTTGAAAATACAAAACAGTGATTCTCTGAATTGTATTCATGAGTATAGTAGAACAACACATTTTTCTGAATATTCACTAATAATTCACAGAGATTTGCTCTCATCATCCCTTTCTTATCATATAATGAAGATATAGATAGGAAATGTAAGGAAGGGATTGATAAATATGAAACGTACTTACGACTATCCTGAAACAAAAAAACATTTGGAATTGAAAAAACAACTACTATGCAAAAAATTATTGGATGTAAATTTAAGTGAAGATGATCGTAATCAAATTAAGATGGAAATCGATAACTACGAATATATTTTAACATTAGTGGAAATGAATCATTATGAACGTGGAATTTCTCATAACAAGCGGATGTGAAAGCATTCGCTTTTTCATGTGAGCATTTCTTTACGCATTTTTCGTAAGTAAATATATAATAGAATGTACATTAAGATAGAGAGGTATTTTCTATGATTAAACTAAGTGTATTAGATCAATCCCCTATTTCCGATGGCAGTACAGCAACTGAAGCTTTTTCCAATACAGTAACACTTGCTCAAGAAGTGGAAAAACTAGGATTTACTCGCTTTTGGGTGTCTGAACATCATAATTCTGTCAGTTTAGCTGGTTCAAGTCCTGAAGTGCTCATATCTCATATTGCAGCGAAAACAAATCGCATCCGTGTGGGGTCCGGTGGCGTTATGCTTCCACACTATAGCTCATATAAAGTCGCTGAAAATTTCCGTGTATTAGAAGCGCTTTATCCAAATCGAATCGATCTTGGAGTTGGTAGAGCACCAGGTGGTATGCCCATCGCAACTCGCGCGCTGCAAGAAGGAAAAATGATTTCACTCGACCAATATCCAGAACAAATTCAGGATGTAGCCATGTACTTACATGACAACGTACCTGAAAATCATCAATATGCAAACCTAAAAGCTTCGCCTGTCATTCCTACTGCACCTGAAATATGGATGCTTGGATCCAGTGGAGAAAGTGCCATGGTTGCAGCAAAACAAGGGGCTTCTTTTGCCTTCGCTCAGTTTATCAACGGCTATGGTGGTCCTGAAGTGATGAAAGCTTATCAAGAACAATTCCAACCATCTTTCTTAGGAGACAAACCAAAATCAATTGTTTCTATTTTTGTTGTTTGTGGAGAAACGACTGAAGAAGCTGAGAAAATTGCGTCTAGTCTAGATTTATCAATTCTATTATTAGAACAAGGAAAACGCACAACTGGTACCCCTTCCATTGAAACAGCACAAAACTATCCTTATAGTGCCTATGATTTGTTCCGCATTAAAGAAAATCGGCAACGTATGATTGTAGGTGATCAACGTTACGTCAAAGAACAAATCTTAAACTTGAGTAAAGCTTACAATACTGAGGAATTTATGATTGTAACCATCACCCATCAATTTGAGGACAAATTAAAATCGTATCGTTTATTAGCAGAAGCTTTTCATTTATAATATACAAAAAAAAGTGCGTCACATAAAGTGATGCACTTTTTTTCAGCCTAAGTTTTTTATAAATCTGTACCCTCAATATATTTAACTGCTTCTTGTAAGATTTCTTCAAAATTCTCAGGGTAATCGTGATTTAAGTTAGAAATAACCTTATACTCATGATTTATATTTTTCGTTTCCAATCGTTTCACAAACTTCTGTGTACATTCAAAGCAATCTTCATCCTGATCTCCACAAATAATATATCCCTTAATACCTTTATCTTTCAATTTATCCAGCAAGTCTTCCCACTCTTCAATTTCAGGAATCCATGGCGCTACAAAAACAAAGCCTTTTACAATAATATGTTCGTTTAAGATTGCATGTAACGCAACTCTTGCTCCAGCGGAAAATCCTCCAATAATTACATGCTCTACCTCACCATGATTACTAGCTACAATACTTTCATAGTGTTCCTTTAACTCACGAGAGCCCTTTTCTATATCATCCCATACGTATCCTTCTGAAAATTGAATTTGAGAAGACTGCGGTAATGCTAATAAATACCCTTGAGATACAACGGATTGCCAATATGGTTCTGCTATCTTTATATTTTCTTGATCACCATGCAATGCAATAAGTAGATTGTTATGAATACCGCTATTTCCTTGTATAACTTTCAAATCAAATTGTTCAGATTTCTTTGCTACTTCTTCTCTTTCTTTACATAACTGAATCATCTGATGAAATTCTTCATATCTATGAAGGGGGTTCAAATCGGCATCTGTAATTAAATACTCATACCCATACCAAAACTCATTTTCTACAATCGCTTCTTTCATTATATGTAAGGCTTCTTTCTCAAGCCCAGATGCGCTTGCTAATGCATATTTAAAATTATATATTTGAGCTTTATTACCAGTTATCTTATCAGCATTTTTGGTAATATAATGGTATGCTTCTAAACTACCATCCTTTGCATAACATTCTAATGTCTCATTTAACAAACCAATATAAGTAATCTTACTCATCCACACTTACCTCCCGTAACCTTTTTAGAAATATATACTTCTCTAACACGGTTTCAGTCATCCTAAGGTTCCGGTAAATACATACTGTCAATTTTTGAATATCAGATTAACAGTAACTCCCCCTACTCTTAGGATGACGTTTGCTAACTGACTTACAATTTTTCATAATACATCACTCCTTTCTATCTCTTACATACAATTAAATACAGAATTAACAGAAAAGTCAATCTATAAATCGAACTATACTATACTTTCACATTTCTTTTCAACAAAAAAACAACAATATATAATTGTTGTTTTCATGTTAAACAATATTTTTTTTACTTTTATCTGGCTGACTTGAAACTAAATAATGCTTCTCTGAAATATATAATTTTCGCTTTAATATACGATCTAAATACGGCGCTAGTTTCATTCCACATATAAGACGATCCTCATCATCTTCTACAATAGGAAACATTTCTTTTTCTGTAACATATTGGTCTACTGCTTTTTGCACAAGATCAATCTCTTTTACGAGTTTTAGATTTTCTTCTGTATGTTCAAATACCTCGAGCGTTTCCTTCGTTATAATGAACGTATTTGTAGGAAATGCTGGTAAATACGGTTTTAACAAGTCATAATTCACTGTATAATCTTCATTGACTAATACTGTATAAACAATATTTGCATTTGTTTCCAGAAATTTAGCCATTGCTTGCTCTAATTCGTCTTTCGTAATTGACCTCTCCTCTTTTCCACTTTTGAAAAAGCGAAACATTGCATCGCCTCCTTTTTACTATATTA
>NZ_CM000745.1:1776095-1802340 GCF_000161455.1 Bacillus pseudomycoides DSM 12442 | reverse complement strand
GTGTCTCAGGCACATACTGAAACACAAAATTCCCATGTTTGGCATCTTTACGGCCAGATAGAATGAGTTGTTTATTTCGAGAACGGGAAAAGAATGTTTTCCATTTGTCGTGGTTACGTACAAACTCGCGGGTGGTAAATTGAGAGCGAAATAGTTTTTTGCTTCCAAATACTGCGCTTGGAATATGCGTTTTATATGATGGAAGTTTCTGAGTTAAACGGTATTGGCTGTGGGTTAAAAGGCCGATTTTCGCCTGAATCCTTTTGATTTGAACATCTAAGTATTGGTGCTCAAACAGATATTCATTCAGCCAAATCAATGTGTCTTTTTTACGGGATAAGGAAATGAGGTTGTTGTGCTTTGCGAAGCGAGTGTTTTTTGGAAACGTCAGCTTTCCTTTTACACAACTTTGTTTGATTTTACGAAGGTTTGTCAGTTTTGTCCGTTCTTGTTTCAACTTTTTCTTAAGTTTCTTAATTTTCTCTTGTGTTTGTTTCTCATATCGTTTTTGTAATTCCATTAAACCTGTAAACAACGCCTTCGCTTCTTGCGCCGCACTGTTTGCATAGTAATCATTCAATTGATATTTCCGCTTGAGAACGAGATGAAGACTGTCTGTATATATCTTACGGTTCCAACGTTTTTCCCGAACAATCGTTTGAAATGCAAATCGTTTCGCCCGATTACATGTTTCGATTGTCTGTGTGACTACATCTACCATCTCATGGGGTAAATCTGTCTTATAGATCCGTTTCGAAAAATACGCTTTCTTCACCTGTTTTCACCTCATTTTATTTGATAAGATCATTATACATCAAAACAAACATACGTTCTGAAAAAAGAGACGTTTTCTTTAAAAAGAAAAAACCGAGAAGACCCCCACCTTCACTTGGTCTAGAGGAGGGGGTCTTTTCGGTTAACATAATAAAATATGAAGTTTTCAGCTTACGAATGTATTTAGCCTATGGGAAGGTGTATTCATACTAGGACTTTTATTCCAAAATTAAAAAATGTATATTTTTTACCAATAAATACCAAGTATAAAACGTGTAATTTTTAAACATTTTAATATATAAAGGAGGTGAACGGTAATGGCTAGAAATCGTAATTCAAATCAGTTAGTATCAAACGGAGCACAAGCAGCTCTTGATCAAATGAAGTATGAAATTGCACAGGAATTTGGTGTACAACTTGGAGCCGATACTTCTTCACGTGCGAATGGTTCTGTAGGTGGTGAAATCACAAAACGCCTTGTAGCTATGGCAGAACAACAGCTTGGTGGCGGGTATACTCGTTAATTTAAAGCAGTATGAGAGAAAGGAAGAATTCTTCCTTTCTTTTTTGTATAGTTTTTACTAAAACAAAAGTGAGTTTTCCATTTAATAGCACGAATATACTGTTGTAAGGATTGGAAAAATAGAAGTAATGCTATGATATACTCCAATTTCTTTTGTTATATAAGTTGAAAAGCAGACAAAATGTGATAGCCCTGATGAAATTTAAAAATGAATTTCATCAGGGTTACTATATGGAAAGAAATACGTGAGGAAGGGTCTCGAAATCAACATGCTAAAAAAAGAAAACTGTTGTTTAATTGCACTTGCATCTGTTCCACTTGTTATGACATTAGGAAATTCCATGCTAATTCCAATCCTTCCGACACTTGAAAAAAAACTCCATATCTCTTCTTTTCAAGTATCCATGATTATTACAATATATTCTATCGTTGCTATTGTATTGATTCCGATTGCTGGGTATTTATCGGATCGCTGGGGACGTAAAATGGTAATGGTTCCAAGTTTGTTAATTGCAGCTATCGGTGGTGCAATAACGGGTTGGGTATCATGGAAAGTGGAAAATCCATATGTTTGGATTCTAATTGGAAGAGCGATTCAAGGGATAGGTGCTGCTGGAGCGATGCCAGTTGTAATCCCATGTGTTGGTGATTTATATAAAGATGAAAAACAAGTAAGTACGGGATTAGGGATTATTGAAACGTCAAATACATTTGGGAAAGTTCTAAGTCCAATATTAGGTTCTGCTCTCGCAGCAGTAGTATGGTTTTTACCATTTTGGGCCATTCCAGTTTTATGTGCTGTTGCTATCATCTTATTATTACTGTTAGTAAAAGCAAAGAAACAAGAAAATCAAGCACCACCTTTCAAAGAATTCATTCAATCAATCGGTTCAACTTTCCAAGAAAAGGGAAGATGGTTAGTCGCAATTTTTGCATTAGGTGCTATCATTATGCTCATATTATTTGGAATTCTTTTTTATTTGTCTACGATATTGGAAGAGAAATATAACATTCATGGAATTTGGAAAGGCTGTATACTTGCGATTCCGTTGCTTGTATTATCAATAAGTTCATACATGGCAGGAAAGAAAATTGGTGATGACCAAGATGTTATGAAAAAATGTATATATATCGGATTTATATTAGCAGCCGCGTCTGTTATACTTCCATTATTTTTAAAAGGCATTTACTTGTTAATTCTTTGTCTTGTTGTTATGGGAATGGGAATCGGGATTGCTTTACCGTGTTTAGATGCTCTTATTACACAAGGGATTGAAAAAGAACAAAGAGGAACTGTTACCTCTTTTTATAGTTCAATGCGTTTTACTGGTGTAGCAGCGGGACCACCTCTGTATGCTTACTTTATGAAGGGGACAGATCATGAAGTATTTTATTTAACCTGCATATTTGCAGTTGCTGGAGCAATTATTACAATAGTGTGGATTAAGCCTAAAAAGAATAATAAACCTTTAAATTCAGTTCCGGAACCTACATCTTAATTCAAAATTTTATAAGGTCTATCAAAAAGTCCATCTGCAAATGATTGCAAATGGACTTTTTTAATATATCATTTCAACCTGTTAATTCTCTTTCGTATGATCAACATAGTGATCATAATCAGGTATTGCCAGTTAATCAAAATTTTCAACAAGTTTATTTAGGCACGCTGTTAATGGCTTACCGGATATCGGAATTCCATATAAGTAACTGCTCCTTTTATGAACATTATACAAGAAATACAACTTTAATTATTGTTTAACAATTATCTATAAAGTGAAACTTTAATCAGTGGGGGGTTTCTTCATCCCCCACTGATTATTAGTTGAACTAATCGGGCTTTTACGGGCAGTTCATCCCCCTCCTAACTCCGTTGCTTTTGCCAAATTTTGAGGTGGGGGTCTTACTGC
Organism: Bacillus pseudomycoides DSM 12442; assembly: GCF_000161455.1. Classification (GTDB taxonomy): domain Bacteria; phylum Bacillota; class Bacilli; order Bacillales; family Bacillaceae_G; genus Bacillus_A; species Bacillus_A pseudomycoides. The sequence continues at coordinate 1,799,136 of NZ_CM000745.1, read as the reverse complement.
CCGTTAATGCGGGATAAATATACTGAACCGTTATACTTTCTTTTCTAAAAAATGAGTTATTTTAACATGTAAAGAGCAACTCCCCAAATAATAACCCCTGAAATTTTATTTAGAATTGCAATTGAGTTTCCTGATGAATTTAATTTTCCCAGCACGTGCCCTGCAAATGCTAAGCCAATAAACCAAAGCCAAGAAACTATAATTGTTGTAAAAGTAAAGGCCCATTTTTCGTTGCCTACATATTGAATAGAGTTTGTGCCAATGACGCCAATTGTATCTAAAATTGCATGAGGATTCAATAAGGAAACAGAAGCGGCAAAGATAATTTGCTTTTTGATAGTCATCGTTTTTGCTTCAATCGTCTCTTTTGTAGAATCACTTTTCCAAATCATCCATCCCATATAAATCAGAAAGAAAAATCCAATTACATAAAGTATTGTTGTTAGCCATGAAAAGGTCAGAAGCATAAGTGATACACCTTGTACTGCAATCAAAATTAAAATTGTATCGCAGATTGATGCGGTTAGAACAACTGGTGTAGCCCGTAAAATATTTGGCTGACTAGCACCTTGGTTAAAGACAAAGACGTTTTGTACACCTAATGGAATAATGAGTCCAAACGCAAGAACCATTCCGTGAAGAATTGCTTCAATCATTTTATTTCCTCCCATATAAATTACTGAAATATGATAGTGTATATTGTATAGAAGAAAATCGAAATTGTATCCATCCATATGGTTGGATAATAAACCAACCAAAAAGAAGTGAGGTGATAAAATGGAGCGATTTGACTGGAAGCCAAATGGATTCTCTCCGATTCCCTTATATAAACAAATTGAGGAATATATAAAAGAGAAGATTATAAATGGAGAATGGACGATTGGTACAAAATTACCGTCACAGCGAGCTTTTTCACAAGCATTTGAAGTGAATCGAAGTACAATTATAATGGCTTTAGATGAATTAGCAGCGCAAGGATTGATTGAGGGAAAGGGTAGAAGAGGAACAATTGTGAGAAACGATACATGGAGTGTATCAACTTTGGTGCCTCCTCCTAACTGGAATTCTTATGTAGAAACAGGTATTTATTATCCGAATCTTCCCACCATTCAAGAGATTAATGAAGCCGAATTTTATCCACATATCATTCGATTGGGTACTGGTGAACTTTCACCAGAACTTTTACCTGAAAAGAAAACGAAGCAAATCATGAAAGAACTTTCTCGTGGGAAAATTCCTTTAGGATATGAGGAACCAAGAGGAGACTTCAAGTTGAGAGAACAAATAGCCACGTATTTACAAAAATATGATATTTTTGCATCGCCGGCATCTATATTAATTGTTTCGGGAGCAATTCAAGCACTGCAACTTATTTCGATGGGACTTCTATGCAAAGGCTCATCCATTTTACTTGAAAAACCATCTTATTTATACTCCCTCAATGTTTTTCAATCTGCAGGAATGCGTTTGTTTGGTATTCCGATGGATGAAAATGGGGTTCAGCCATCACTTATTTCAAAATATAAAAGACGATTCAATGGTTCAATTTTATATACTATTCCGTCTTTTCATAATCCAACAAGTCTTGTCATGAATGAACAAAGAAGGCAAGACGTTATGAAAGTATGTAATGAAATTGGATTACCTATAATTGAAGATGCCGTGTATCAAGATTTATGGCTTGATTCGTCTCCACCAAAACCATTGAAGGCATATGATACAAATGGGATCGTATTACATATTGGAAGTATGTCAAAAGTCATTAGTCCGGGTTTAAGAATCGGCTGGGTTGTTGGACCAGAACCAGTCATTAAAAGATTGGCAGATATAAAAATGCAAATGGATTACGGCTCGAGTTCGTTATCACAACGAGTTGCTGCAGAATGGTTTGCAAGTGAGTTATATGAGAAACATATACAGCAAATACGAATTGAGTTGAAAAAACGGAGAGACTTTATGCTTGCAATGCTAGAGAAATACTGCAGAGATATAGCAACTTGGCAAATACCAAGCGGTGGATTTTATATTTGGCTACATATTGAACAAAACATTTCGATGCGGGAGTTGTTTGAAAAAGCATTACAAGAAAAAATTCTACTCAATCCTGGAAATGTGTATGATAGAAATGCAAGCCAATATTTACGTCTTTCTTATTCATATGCCTCAATGCATGATATAGAGAAAGGGATTGAAATGGTTGCGAGATTGATAAAGAATCTCTCAGTACAATAATCACAATTTTTAGAAGTGAAAAATGATATCATAAATACCAGTAATTGGAAAAGGAGAAGAAATATGAAACAATATGTCATTTGTCAGGTTATCGATGGAACAAAGTATTTAGCTGCCTATGCAGAAACAAAACAAGAAGCGATTGAAAAAGCAGAATTATTAGGGTTAAGGACGGGAAGCCGCTACGTTGTTGTTACTGCTGAAGAAGCGGAGGGATTACAGTATCCCTAATTGTTAAGCTACTAAAATAGAGAAAAAGAGTGAATCTAAGATTCGCTCTTTTTTCATATTTGTATAAAATTAACTTCAAATATCATTTCTTTGTTTCTAAGATAATACTATACTTATTTCTGTATATTATAATATTTTATTTGGAAACAGTAATAAGAATGCTGTATGAGCTTATAAGTATTATTTTAACCATAGAAAATACATAGATGATAGAGGAGAGAATAAAATGAATGAAGTAAACATACGGCCTAAAAAAAGGTCTAAGTATCGTATTATGTTAGGAACGTGGTATTACTCTGTAAAAAGGAATATTCAATGGTTAACGGATGGGAAAAAGTATGCTAAAACTTTTCAACAAGAAAAGTTACCTTGTACTGTTATACAGCATCGAACAATACTGCTTCGTAAACTTAAAGATGTAGATATGTGGTATCAAGAGAATAAAATTATTAATTTGAAAATCGCTATTAAACAGTTAAATGGTGTTGTAATTAAGCCGGGAGAAACATTTTCTTATTGGCGTTTAATAGGTAAGACTACAAAGAGAAAAGGGTATGTAGAAGGAATGGTATTGCATTATGGTACTTTTAAACCAGGAGTTGGAGGTGGGCTTTGTCAACTTTCAAATTTAATATACTGGATGACATTACATACAACACTAACCGTAACAGAGCGATATCGTCATAGCTATGATGTATTTCCTGATTCAAAGCGTACACAGCCGTTTGGAAGTGGTGCGACTTGCTCCTATAACTATCTTGATTTACAAATAAAAAATGAAACAGATCAAGCTTATCAACTTCATCTTTACGTGACAGACGAACACTTAGTAGGGGAATGGAGAACAGCCTATCCTCAGCTTTACCAATATGAAGTATATGAAAAAGAACATGCAATTAAGCCAGCGTATTGGGGTGGCTATATCCGATGTAATGTCATACATCGTAGAGCGTTTAATCAACAAAAACAGTTTGTTGAGGATCAATATGTAACGGGAAATCACGCAATAATGATGTATGAGCCACTTCTGGCGTATAGTAGTGGTAAAAGTGAGGAGTAGTACTTTATGAAGAAGCCTAATAAAATGAAACTTTAATTTTACGGGTAGTTAATCTTACCTCTAACATCTTTACTTTCGTTGGACTTTGAGTTGGAGGTATTATTGTTCGTAAGTAGTAGGATAAAACATTTAGTTTATTAGGCTTATTTCTTTTTTATGATTTAGTGGTCTTACAATATCCATGTGAAAATAATGAAAAAAGTAAATGAATACAGTAAGAAGTATTTTTCTAAGGATTCTATGGATAGTAATGCTAATTTCTTTTTCAAATTCGATTCCCATTTCTAAATCGATTAATATATGTTTTGAAATTCCAAGACTGTAAAAATTTTTCGGCAGCGTGAAAACCAGACTGATAAAGCCATTCTTTTTCCTCAGTAGTTAATTGGAATTTTGTACTTGTAATTGTTCCAGTTGGAATTGCAATGGTTCTTGCTTTCGATTCTTTATCTAGATGGCGTAAGTCATGTGCTTGCATCATCGTTTTGAATAAGCCTTTAAACATCGAGATGGGATCTTCATAAGGAACAGGTTCAGCTTGTATTTCATTTTTTACAAAATGAAAGCCAAAAGTTGGCCAACGGGGTATATTAGGTGAGTCAAAAATCCAAATTGGATAATTGCTAAGAAGACCTCCATCAACCATATAACAAGGTTGTTTCCATTTAGGTGTTTTCCATTTTACTGGTTCGAAATAGAAAGGGATAGTACTGCTCATTCTAACAGCTTTTGCGATAGAGAAATCTTGATTTGTAAATCCATAGTTTGGTAAATCATCAGGGAAAATAACCATCTTTCCATTACTAATATCTGAGGCAATGATTTTTAAGTTTTGTGGATTAGATAAGTCGCTAAAATTATGAATCCCTTTTTTGTGTAGTAAGTCTTCTAACCATGTTTCTAAAAAAACATTTGAATAAATCCCTAATTTAGCCCATGCATTTAATCCCTTTCCTACAAAAGGAATTTTATCAAGTAAAGTTTTTTTTATAAATTGATGATAATTAACGTTACTAATAATTGTTTTTAATTCTTCACAAGAGTAACCTGCTGCCAGAAGGGCTGCAATAATAGCTCCAGCTGATGTTCCCGCTACACGTTCACATTCATAGCCTTGCTTTGCTAATGCACAAATTGCACCAACATGTGCAATTCCTCGAACGCCGCCACCTTCAAAGACACCATCGATTTTCATAGGAATAATTCCTTTCAAAGATTGGATTTGCCGTATAGCAAAAAAGCACGTGATTCACGTGCTTTTTTACAATAGTTTTTAAAGCCACTTAGCAACCGATGAAGCCGCCACAGCAGCTAGCTCCAATGATGATTAGAAGGATGAATAAAACGATTAATAAAGCGAAACCGCCGTAACCGCAACCACCACCATAACCGCCGTAACCGTAACCGCCACCACAACTGTAGCCGTAACCGCCACCATAACCATAACCCATATGGAATGCCTCCTTATAATAAAAGTTGAAATAAAGAAAAATGAACAATTTGAGGATCTGCTATAAGGAATTATGAAAGATCGTGTTTGTAGGAACACTGTATACTATGCTGTTTTAAACTTATTCGCGTCCTAGGGATAAGCCTGTTTTTTTGAATAACTTATTTCGATTTTTTAGGATGAAGGATGTACTGTATGTGTGTTATGATACGGATAAGCACATTTACGTAAGGAGAAGTTATGAGAAACCAGATTGATTTATTAATTGATAAATATGATTTAACACATATAAAACCAGAACTATTAGCTACTATATTTCCATGTGTAAAAGTTATTCCGAGACAAGAGGAGTCACTTTCAATTGGCTGTTCAAAGATGGGGGGAATGCCTGATGTTCCATCTACATTTGAATACCCAACTTATGAAGGGAAAGCGTTAGATTTTATTGCACAATTCAATCTAGCTGACCTACAAGGCGTGAACATAGAGCATGACTTACCTGAAACAGGTATGTTGTATTTTTTCTATAATGGCAATTATCAATATGATGGTACTTGGCGTGTTCTATATTATAACGTTCCGCTAGAACAATTACAGAGGATAAGTGATCAACCATCAAAATATACACAATGTGCATTATCATTTAAGCTAACATATAAACTCCCTGAGCTATTTATTGAAGATGAAGCTGATTCGGATCGTTTTCTACAACTATTAGAGGAGTTAATGCCAGATCATTATGATAATCATCAAGTATTTGGTGAACCGTTCTCAGTGCAAAGAGAAGTATTTGAGGAGGCTGGAGAATATGCTGGTATTAATGATCAGGATATGACATTGTTATTCCAAGTTGACTCTGACTATACAAATTGTAATATGATGTGGGGAGATTTAGGGATGCTGTATTTCTGCATTGGAAATGAAGATTTAAAGCAACGTCGTTTTGAAAATACATGTTGTGTATTGCAGTCTTGTTAGAAGGAAAAGCAGTAGTTAATTCTTATTGAAGAGTTTACTGCTTTTCTTTTACGATATATTTTTTAAAAATTCGATATTTAGTGATGATAAAATAATGATTAATAAATATGCACAATCCCATATTTTCTTTTTGAAAAAGTATTGTATACTTTAAAAGTATATGAACATTTTTTATGATTTTAAGTAGAAGGGCGTGACAAGATGAGATGAAGAAATCAAACAAGTACTTAACAGCTGTCGCACTTTGTTCAACGATTATGATTGGTGGTTTACAAGTTCCTGCAGTATCTTATGCAGCTACAAATGAAAAAGTGGACGATATAAAACCGGATACCAAATTATTAAAAAATTTCCAAAAAGAATTAAAAAAACATATTGATAATCGTGAAGAAAATATTACAATCACATATAAAACAAAAGCTAAGAATGGTAGAGAAGTGATGGATACGCTCTATAAAGAGTATACTAAGATAGTAGATGCAGATGAGTACTTAAAATACAATGTAGCAAGTACAAAATATTCAATTCGTGGTATACCAGAAAATTATACTTTTACATTAAAAATTACATATCGTGAATCAAAAGAACAAACGCAACATGTAAAGGCGCAAGCAAAATCAATTATAAGTTCTATTTTGAAGGTTGGCATGGATGAGCATGAAAAAGTGAAAGCAATTCATGATTATGTTGTGAAACATGTTTCATACGATACTTCCTATAAAGCTTATACGGCGTATGAAGCGTTGGTGAATCGTTCAGCGGTTTGTCAAGGATATACATTATTAACCTATCAATTATTAAAAGAAGCAGGTATTCAATCCCATATCGTAACTGGGATGGGGGATGGGCAAGCGCATGCCTGGAATCTAGTGAATATCGATGGAAAATGGTATCATCTTGATACTACGTTTGATGATCCGGTTCCAGATAAAGAGGGACGTGTAACCTATTCATATTTTAATATGTCTGATGAACAATTCAGTAAAGATCATAGCTGGGATCAGAGTAAATATCCGGCAGCAACAACAAATTATTATAATGAATTAACAAGTAAAATCAAGGTAGGAAGTCCAAAAACACTGGTATATCAGCAAATGTTAAAGGATACAAATCTTGTATATTTATCTGCTAAATATGGAGCGGATAACTACAATGAATTAAAGAAAAAATTACAGAAGCAATTTGCAGGACAACCTAAAAAAGTAGAAGTGCGCTATAAGCGGTCTATGGATGGAACGATGCAAGATGTTAAAAAAGTATTAAATGAAATTTCTTGGCCAAACGGAGTGAAACGAGTTTCTTATCAAGTAGCCCCATATAGTGCGCAAGCTGACTATTCATTGGCGACGATTACGTTTAAGTATTAATGAAAAGAGTATCTTCCGTAGATACTCTTTTTTCTTAGTTGTTAGTAGAAAGAGAAGCTAAAATAGCTAAGTCATATAAAATGAAAATTTAATCAGTGGGGCTTTCTCCATTCCCCACTGATTATTAGCCCTCACCAATCCGGCTTTTACGGGCAGTTGATCCTCTTTGCTTCTGCTGAATTTTGAGGTGGGGATCTTACTGCCCACAAATAGAAGAAAACTATTATTTTTAGAATGGATAACACATAATTAAAACCCTATTTATTGTAAAGTTATGTTGAAATCATCAAAAATAGGAATCAGGTGAATGATGTGTCTTTATTTGAAAATGATATATTTGTAATGATTTACTTGTGCGTCATGATAGGCCTTATTGTGTTATTTGTCGTATCTTTCACTCTTTTCATTCGGAGATTACTAATAAATTCTTCCACAAAAAATGTTCATTCCGATCAGATAGAGAAGAAGCTCGATAAAATTATAGAATTACTTGAAAAAGATAAAAAATAATTAAATAGAATAGGTGAAGGATATATTGGAGGAGTTAAGATGGCTGATTATATTAGAAAATTAAGAACAAAAGTAGGGCATGATTATGTAATTTTGAATTTTTCTGGCGGCTGTGTTTTTAATGAAGTAGGTGAAGTGCTTCTTCAAAAAAGAGGGGATAATGGTGCATGGGGATTTCTTGGCGGGGCAATGGAAATTGGAGAATCGGCTGAAGAAACTGCAATTCGAGAAATAAGGGAAGAGACTGGGTATATGGTGCAAGTGGATGAGCTTATAGGCGTATATACAAAGTATTTTCATACATATCCGAATGGAGATCAAGCACAGACGATAGGAATGTTCTTTAAATGCTCCATAATTGGTGGAAGTAAAAATATAGATGGAGAAGAAACTTTAGATTTACAGTTTTTCCCGTTAGATCAAATGCCTGTACTATTTAATGAACAGCATAAGGATTGTTTGCAAGATATTCTGAAAGGGAAAACAGCTGTATATCGTTAACGAAAAAACTGCATTAAAAAGAATATCGTACATTTTTTATTTAGTTAATAGTTAGTTTGCTCTATTAGACAATAGACTTTAAAGACAAGAGGAAAAAGATATGACTTATGAATTTGTTTTTAAAGATTCCTTTATGGACCTGAGAAAAACTTATATACAAGAAACGAAAACGAATGAGGAAATACTACTTTATCCTAGATGGAGCTTTCCAAACGGAAAATATTCATTTTTTTGTAGGGAAGAAGAGTATAAGGCAATATCAACAAAAGAAAGCGTTATGTATAATGTATTTATAGTGTGTCATCCGGATGGAAGCGAAATTGCGAGAGTTAAAAATATACCATTGTTAAAAAAAGAGTCTATATTAAAAGAACTTAATTTAGTGTATGGTAAAAATAGTTATCAGATAAAGACTACGCTTGCATTTAAAAATATTACTATAAGTAAAGATGAAGAATTGATAATGACAGCCAATAAAATCTCCTCGATATATAAAAATGTTTTGAGTATGTATGATTACAATGTTAATGTTCATAATACGTTAGACTTGCCATTTGTAGTGTGGGTGGCAATTTTTAAAGGGATAGTGTTATTGATGAGACATTAATGCTTAAAAAATCCAGAAAAAGAAGCCAATATAAATTGACTTCTTTTTTCTTTATATGTTTATTTCCACCAATCATCAAACATTGATGCCGGTGTTTGTCTTTTATGTTCACTTACTGTATAACGTTTTTCGATTTTTTCTGCAACGTCTTCAGGAACTGCTTTTCCTTCTAAGTAATCATCTAGTTGATCGTATGTAATGCCTAATTCTGTTTCGTCAGCTTGACCTGGCTTTTCGTCTAATAAATCAGCTGTTGGCATTTTTAAGTAAAGACGCTCTTCAGCACCTAATTCTTGTAATAAAGCTCTTCCTTGACGTTTTGTTAAGCCTGTAAGTGGTAGAAGGTCAGCACCGCCATCTCCGAATTTTGTAAAGAATCCTGTTACAGCCTCAGCAGCGTGATCTGTTCCGATAACAAGTAAACCTTGTTGTCCACCAATTGCATATTGTGTGACCATACGAATGCGAGCCTTGACGTTTCCTTTATTGAAGTCTGTTAATGACTCTCCTAATAAGTCTTTATATTGATTTGAAAATGCATCAACTGTTGATGCAATATCAAAAGCAACAGATTGATCTGGCTGAATGAATTGTAACGCTAATTGTGCATCATCTTCATCTTTTTGCACGTGATATGGAAGACGTACAGCAATAAATGTTGCGTTGCCTCCTTCATTACGAACTTCTTCAACTGCAAGTTGTGCTAAGCGACCCGCTAGTGTGGAATCTTGTCCACCGCTAATTCCAAGCACAAATCCTTTTGCGCCGGTTTTTCTTAAATAGTCTTTTAAAAAATCAATTCGTTTACGAGTTTCTGCCTTCGGATCGATTACAGGTTGAACATGTAGTGCTTTCATAATTTGTTCTTGTAATGTCATTATGTTTTCCTCCTATTCATATAGAACAAGCAATACGTTTATATGTACTGATTCATATATCTCCACCCTTATTATTTCGCAAAATTAGCGAATATACAATAGGTTGAACGTATGAATATGAATGTAGTCATTATAAAAAAACTACGTTGTTTAATCAATTTTTCTGTAACCTTTCAAAAATGTAAGGTTTTTGTCATTTGAATCGATGGAAGATATTTCTTCGCTTCATTATGATTGCAGTATAGTGATTGGAAGGGCGGAGAAACAATATGAATATTAGGGAATTAGCGTTTCGTAATGTAACGCGAAATAGACGAACATATTCAGCTTATTTTTTGAGTAGTGCATTTGCAATTATGGCCTTTTTTGTTTATTCATTTTTTGCATTTCATCCAGCATTAAGCGCAGGCCAATTAGGTCAATATGTATTTGTAAGTATGTCTGTTGCACAGGTCATTATTTATCTTTTTACGTTTTTCTTTATTTTGTATTCAATGGGAATGTTTTTAAAAACAAGAAAGCGTGAATTGGGAATTTTAATGATGCTAGGTATGACGAAATTTCAATTAAAGCGTCTTATCTTTTTTGAAAATGTTATGATCGGTATCGCTGCAATTATTACAGGTATCATTTGCGGCATGCTGTTTTCGGGTATATTGATTTTGGTAGCGCCATTATTACTAAAGTTAGATTTATCTTTATCATACTATGTACCAACAACAGCAATCGGTGTAACAAGCATTATGTTTTTCATATTATTTATTATCATTTCATTCTTTAGTGCAGGGCTGATTCGTAAAAATCAGATTATGAAACTACTTAGAGGTGCAGTAAAAGCAAAGCCTGAACCAAAAGCTTCAATTATTTCTTCGTTCTTAGCTATAGTATTGCTTGGAGCGGGATATATAGGTGCTTTAATTTCGCATGGTGCCATGGTATTTATTATGTTGATTCCTGTAACGACAGTTGTCATTATTGGCACATACTTATTTTATAAGCAGCTCAGCGTATTTATTATTCGAGCATGTAAAAAGAGTAAACGGTTGTATTGGACGAGAACGAATATTATTACTCTTTCAGATTTAGCGTACCGTATGAGAGATAACGCGCGGATGTTCTTTATTGTTACCATTATTTCAACTGTAGCATTTTCAGCTATTGGTACATTAGTCGGCTTTGCTTCCATGACAAAGGGAATCATGAATCAACCAATTGCATTCCATTATCACTCTAAACAAGGGGATGAAAATGAGCCACAGCACGTACGATTCATTGGACAAACATTGAAGAGATATCATATATCTGCTGAAAAAATAGATATTGTATCAAAGAAAACTGAAAATAAACCACTAAGAGATGCGACATTTGTAAGAGAATCTGATTATAAAAAGTATGCAAAGTTAACGGGGGAGCCAGTTGATTTATTAACTGAAAATGCAGTACTATTTCTATCGATAGAAATACCAGGTCCACCGAAAAAAGAAAGAACAACAATTGAATTACCGAATGATAACAAATCGTTGCAGGTAAAAAAAGTTAACACATCTTCTCTTGGTAAAGTACTTACTGGAAATATCTATGTAGTTTCAGAAGCTCAATATAATTTACTACAAGATGGATTCAAAGAAGTAAAAGATTACATGTATAAAACAAACGAAACAAAAAATGAAATTGAAGCTGGAAAAGAACTTACCCACCAGATAAAAGCTTATCAAGAATATTCAAGATTTAGTGCTGCAGAATATGATCAAAATCAGGCTTTACAATTTGCTGGACCTATCTTTTTTGTAGGATTCTTTATTGGTATTGTATTCTTTGTTTGTGCAGGTAGTTTTTTATACTTCCGCTTATTCTCTGACTTAGAAGAGGACTATCGTTTATTTGATTCCATTCGAAAAGTAGGTTTAACAAGTGGTGAGTTAGCAAAAGTAGTAACGATCCGATTAGGGCTATTATTCTTTGTTCCAATTGGTGTTGCGACATTACATGGTGCAGTTGCGTTAACAGCTTTAGGGCAAATGTTTGAGTATTCACTTGTAAAAGAAAATGCGATTGTATTAAGTATCTTTGTAGGGATTCAAATTGTGTACTTTATCCTGATACGATCACGTTATTTAAAGCAATTGAAAGAAAGATTACGAATGAGTTAACATATAGTAGTTCATAAAACTCCCCTAACACATGAGGTTAGGGGAGTTTTTATTATATAAATAAAAACTTGGATATTTTTAAGAGTTTACATGTAATGTTTTAATAATTGTATATACAAATAGTAATTTGTAGTTTTTGTGAACAGTCTTGTTTTTCACATATATTTGTCCTACACTTTATTTGTTTGTAAGAAAGCAATATACATATAGTGTAAAGTTAATGATTAACTTTATTAAATGTTAATAATGTGTAAGGAGGGTTTGTATGTTGAAATGGTTACAGAGCACAACAGACTTTGCGAGTAGTAAAAAAGGTGCGAAAATCATTGTTGTATCTTGGATTATTATTATGCTTGTACTAACAGGAGTCTCCAAACCAGCAAAGAAATACGCAAATAATGTAAGTGGTGATGGCATTCCGAAAAGCGCAGCATCCTTGCAAGCTGAAAAACAAGTAGAAAAGTATTTTCCAAATGATGAAGGATTACCGGCTATTATTGTATTTGATCAAAAAGAGGAAATGAAGGAAGAAGAGTTACAACATATTCAAGAAATGACCAAGAGGCTAGAGGATAAGAAAATAAAGCATGTCGAGAAAATTGTACCAATTAGTGAAATGCCAGTTCAAATGTTAACAGGTTTTTTATCTAAAGATAAAACAAGTTTTATTTTACCTGTTACAATGACAAATAATCTAGAAGTAAAAGAGATTCACAATACTGTAAATCAAATAAAAAAAGAATTGAAACAGGAATTACCTTCTAGTATGGAGGCGAAGGTAACGGGTCCAGCGGGGATTGCTGCGGATACGTTAGAAATTTTTAAAAATGCTGATGTAGTACTTCTATTATCAACAATTGGGTTGATTTTTGTATTATTAATTATGATTTATCGTTCGCCACTATTAGCAGTTATTCCACTCATAGCGGCAATTATTGTGTACCAAGTAATCGACCGAACCCTTGGTTTATTTGGTAAATTTGGCCTCGAAATAAAATCACAATCCTTGTCGATTATGTCAATCTTATTATTCGCCGCGTTAACGGATTATGCTTTATTTATTTTTGCAAGGTACAAGGAAGAGTTGCAAAAGCGTGAAGATAAATATGAAAGTATGAAGCAAGCGATGAGAAGGGTAGGCGAACCGATTTTCTTTAGTGGGAGTACTGTGCTTGCTTCGATGTTAATGCTGTTTTTCGCAGTATATAATGGTTATCGAAACTTCGCCCCGCTATTTTCTATTGCGCTTGTTGTCATTATTCTAGGTGGAATTACATTACTACCTGCCCTCTTTACGCTGTTTGGTAGAAAAGCATTCTGGCCGTTTATTCCAAAAATTGGGCAGCAAAAAGAAAAACACGTGATATGGAAAAAGGTGAGTCATGTCGTAGTAAGTAGACCATATATTATTGGAGGAGCGGTTGCTGTATTTCTAATTGTATGCTCAATGAATATTTTTCAAATTAAGTATTCATTCAATCTATTAAAGTCTTTCCCGGACAATTTAGAATCCAGACAAGGATATGAATTAATTGAAAAGAAATACTCTCCTGGTCAATTGGCACCAATTACAGTTGTAGTAAATAAAGAGGGAAAATTATCAAATGAAGAAATCGTACAGTTTGTAGAAAAGCTAGACAAACAAAAAGGTGTAGAAGGGTTGAATCCTTCTATTGAAACGATTAAAAAGAACACAAGTCAATTATTGTCTGAGGATGGAAAAGCGGCAAAAGTACAATTAATTTTAAAAGATCAACCATACTCATTACAAGCAATGGACACGATTCAATCGCTTCAAAGTAAAGAAAGTGAATTTGTAAAGGATGGTCATGTTTATTTCGCAGGTGAAACAGCAAAGCAAGCGGATCTGTATGATATTAATAATCATGATACAACATTAATCGTTGTGTTAATCTCTAGCTTAATTTTTATTTTATTAGGTATTCAAACAAAATCACTCATTGCACCAATTTATATGATTGGAACGATATTGTTATCATATTGTGCGGCATTAGGGCTTAGTATGTTCTTATTCCAGCATTTGTTTGGATATACTGACATGAGTTATCGAATTCCATTATATACGTTTGTGTTCCTTGTTGCACTTGGTGTTGATTACAATATTATGCTCGTTTCACGCATTAAGGAAGAAGCAGCACAGCATTCGTTACAAGCAGCAATTGAAAATGGGTTAACAGCGACAGGAGGCGTCATTTCTTCTGCTGGTATCATATTAGCGGCTACATTTGCTGTATTAACTACTCAGCCCTTATTAGAGCTGTTTATGTTTGGATTTGTAGTTGCACTAGGGGTTATTATCGATACATTCCTTGTGCGGACATTGCTTGTTCCAGCAATTATGCTTTTATTAAAGAAATGGAGTTTGTGGCCGCAAAAAATGAAGTAATATAGGATTTCAAAAACGTCTTTTTCGTCAGAATATCTGGTGGAAAAGATGTTTTTTTTATATTGACAAAAATATTGAAGCAGGAAAATGGAAGTGAGAAAACGAATGTTATTTATAAATGTAAGCGCATTCAACGGGAGGGTAATATATTTTTAGGAGGGGTTATGGTGAACAGTAGTACAGCGAATAAACAAAAAGGTATTCAATTAATTCCGTTTACGGTCGATAAAGTAATAGAGCAAGTGAACGAAATTCCACCAGGTGTACAACTGATTCATGCTCCTGGTGCTTGGGAAAAGAGTGCAAAAGGAAAAGACATTGTCGTTGCTGTTTTAGATACAGGTTGTGATATAAATCATGTTGATTTAAAAGATCGAATTATTGGCGGGAGAAATTTTACTGAAGATTATGAAGGGGACCCGAAAGTCTATCTTGATAATAATGGTCACGGTACGCATGTTGCAGGAACAATTGCAGCAGCAGAAAATGGGGTAGGGGTACTGGGCGTTGCTCCACTTGCTAAGTTATTAGTGTTAAAAGTATTATCAGGAGATGGTTCAGGAAGCTATCAACAAATTATTGAGGCTATTGATTATGCAGTGCGCTGGAGAGGGCCTAATCAAGAACGGGTACGAATCATTTCTATGTCACTCGGCGGGCCACAAGATGTTCCAGAGTTACATGAAGTCATTCAACATGCGGTGAAACAGGACGTACTCGTTGTATGTGCAGCAGGAAATAATGGAGATTGCAGTGATGAAACAGAGGAATTAGACTTTCCAGGTGCTTATTCAGAAGTAATTGAAGTAGGTGCTGTTAATTTAGAAAGGAAACTTGCTTGTTTTAGTAATTCAAATCAGGAAATTGATTTAGTCGCTCCAGGAGAAGAAATACTTTCTACTTATCCTGAAGGAAAGTATGCGGTATTAAGTGGGACGTCAATGGCAACGCCGCATATTGCGGGAGCATTAGCCCTTCTGATTAAACAATGTGAAAGAGAATATGGAAGAAAGTTATCAGAACCAGAAATCTATGCACAACTCATTAAACGTACTGTACCATTAGGATATGAGCGAACATCTGAAGGGAATGGTTTAATAGATTTATTAAAAGAATAATTGCTATTAAAAAACATCTCATATTTATATGAGATGTTTTTTAATACGGTTCCGTTGCTTGCAAGACAGCATCTAATAGTCCAGGAAATCGAGCGTTTAAATCTTCCGTTCGAATCGAAATAAAACGCTGCGTTCCTTCTATACGTGTATACATTACACCTGATTCACGCAAAACTTTAAAATGATGGGATAAGGTTGATTTTGCCACAGGAATATTTAGTGCACCACATGATTGTTCATTTTGTTCCATTAGCATGTTTACAATTTGTAAACGAATTTGGTCGCTGAGGGCATATAAGACAGAAGAAAATTGAATTTCTTCTCGGTTTGGATGGTATAGTGTTCGCATATTGTCACCTACTTTTATAAGTTCTTTCAGTTGAAATATATCATATAGCATGATATATTTCTATTGTTCGAATATATTCGAACAATAGAAATATAGGGGGATGAAAATGAATTATACGACGTTGCAAAAGGGAGAATTACAGATTTCTCAAATTGGTTTAGGAACGAATGCAGTAGGGGGTCACAACTTATATTCGAATGTGAATGAACAAGAAGGTATGAAAATGATTGAGGAAGCTATAAGGCAAGGAATTACATTTATAGATACAGCGGACGCATATGGGGTTGGAAGGTCTGAAGAATTAATAGGGGAGACAATTAAAGGAAAACGACAAGATGTTGTGCTTGCTACAAAAGGAGGAATACAGCCTTTATTTAAGGGCTCTACTTGTATTAACAATGAACCAAATTATTTAAGAAGTGCAGTAGAAAATAGTTTGCGCAGACTTCAGACAGATTATATTGATTTATATTATTTACATTTTACCAATCCAGAAACTATGTACATAGATTCAATTGGGGAACTTGTTCGTTTAAAAGAAGAAGGAAAAATTCGTTCAATCGGAATATCAAATGTAAATCTAGCTCAGTTAAAAGAGGCAAATCAGTTTGGAGATATTGATGTACTGCAGGCTCCCTATAATATGTTAGATCGTACAGCAGAGAAGGAACTTTTACCATATTGCATAGAAGAAGGGATTTCATTTATTCCATATGGACCTCTTGCTTTTGGAATTTTAGGTGGTAAATATCCAGAAAATTTGAAATTAGATGAAAAAGATTGGCGCCATGATGTTTCATTATTTGAGGAACGTACATATAAGAAAAACTTTATGAAAGTTGAAAAATTAAAAGAGTTTGCTAGAGAAAAAGATACAACGTTATCTAATATAGCGTTAGCTTGGCTTCTAAATCAAAGGGGAATTGATACGGTGATTCCAGGTGGGAAACGTGCAGAGCAAGTAAGAGAAAATGTAAAGGTAGTAGATGTCTCGTTAAATGAGTGTGATTTGGAATATGTACAATCTATTCTAGAGGATTAACAAAGAGGGGGAAACGCTTCTTACCCCTTTCTTACCATTCTATTGTAAGTCGTTATAAACAACTATTAGGAGATTCTAAAACCTCACTTACTTACTTTGCATATTTTCTTTTTCAAACTGGTAACTTTGCAGCATTTTCATTTTTGGGAGTATGGTTAACAACTCAATTTAAGTTACAAGTAAATGAAGTAGGAACAGCAATGCTTATACTTGGACTAGGAAATCTAACAGGAAATATTGTAGGACCTAGACTTGTAAAAAGTATGCATTTTATGGTGGTATTTTTGTCGTAGCTGGCCTATATGTTATTTTACCGTATTTGAAACATATTCTATTGGTTGCGTTATTTTTCTTTATTGTATTTTTTATTACAGGAATTCTATTTGTACTCATGATGAGTCGTTTGCAAAAGATGTCTAGCACAGCCAGGGGAACAGGAGCGGCGTTAGCAAACTCTTCTATGTATATTGGACAAACAATTGGGGCGGCAATAGCGGGGGTGCTATTTGCAGCATTTGGTAATTTTATTTTCATTGGTTTATTTACGGCTATCTTATATGTGGTTTCACTTCTAGTGTTCCGAAAAAGCGATCGATACATGACGGGAGAAATAGGAGAAAAACAGAAGACCGCCTCTTTATAATCAATAATAATATTGTTATGTAAACAAAATGACAAAAAGCACTGTTTTAGTGATGCGTCTAAAACAGTGCTTTTCGTTTGGATTGAACAGTTGCAGCATTTTCATCTTCGATTCCTGCTTCTTCAATAATTCGTTTTTGGGCTTTATCCAATAGGTGATTGACTGCCTCACCAAAATAGTTAGCTTCGCGCTTTGTGCGGGCTGCTCGTAAACATTTATAGTTTTCTATCAGTTCCTCTTTTTCAGAGTCTGTTAAGAAATCTTCTATTGTCTTTTTTGGCATACGAAACACCCTTTCTTCTGACAGACGACGCAATTCAGAAATATTTATTCCCCATTATAACAGTAATTTTTAAATGAAGTATAGATTAACGCCGTAATAATTTGTCAATTTCTTGAATTTTTTCATCGGCTTTACTAATCTGTGTGTTTTTTGCCTGTTCACCGCCGAGGGCTTGATGAAGTAAGAATGTTTGCCCTGAAATGGCAGTGACAATGGACACTTTAATAATTTCTTTTATAGTAATCACATCAAATAAGACGAGTCCCAGAAGTGCAGCAAGACTACCAGTCAAAATATCAGTGAAAAACCCAAGATGAAAAAATGTTTTTAAACGGCGTGGAAGCAATAACTTGCCTTGGTTATTGATAAGATGGGAAACGAAACCAGTAATGCCACCAATGAGAACAGCAGTTAGCCATTGATACATCTCCATCAAATCCACTCCTTTTAGTGAATAAGATTCGTTTTTTACATCCGTATTCCTTTTTAAATTTTATATAAGTATATTGAGAAAATTTGGTTTGGCTACATGCTCGTTCACTTTTATTATAACAGAAAATTCTGGTATATTTCAGTCTATTATGTGACGTTCTTTTTCATTATCATAAAATCTAGAAAAGGAGGATGAAAAAATGAAAATAGATTACCGAATACGAAGTATAGAGAATTATACGCCAAATGTAGGACAACTTGTTAGCATGCAAGAGCGGTTACATTGTATGAAATAAAAGATTTAACAGTAGAAAATTTAGATTTTATCTTGGTCGATGGTGGGAATTCTATCGGCGCATTGCTAAAACATATTGCCGCAATAGAAAAAGTTCATCAGCTCATTTCTTTCCAGAACCGAGATTTTACAAAAGAGGAGTTGAAGGGATGGAATAACGCTCTTTTCTTAGGAGAAGCGGGAAGAAGAATTCGCGGGCATGAGGTGCAATACTACGTACAACTTTTTAATAAAGTTCGAGAAGAATCGCTGCGATATTTAAAAGAAAAAGATGATGCTTGGTTAATGTCAGAAGGTCGATGGGATAACGGGGGCATATATAATCAGTACTATTTGTGGTTCCATGTACTAGAAGATGAAATCAGCCATCGCGGACAAATAAGGACGATAAAAAAGTATATATCTGAAAATTTAGTTAAATAAAGTAGCTTTTCAAAATAATATTACATATAATGAGATTAACGAAACTAAGAACGGAGTGATGTATTATGGCGATGATTTATATGGATGTTAAAGTAAGTACAAAGGTGGATGGAAAGAGCGAGACTTTGTAAAGAATCGCGTCATCCTTCCACTGAGCTCAAAATAGGGAGGATATAGATTTGAATCAAAATTGTTTAGAAACATTCGGATGGGATTCTTTTTTTGAGGATCAATCTTTAGAAAAGTATGAAATAGGTCGAATTTTACTTGAACATAAGCACATGTACCGTATTATTTGTGATGATGGCGAATATATGGCAGAGTTATCTGGAAAGTTTCGTCATGAAGCATTAGATAAAGGTGATTATCCAGCAGTTGGTGATTGGGTGCATGTAAAGAAAATAAAAGAGGAAAGCAAGGCAATTATTCATAGTGTTTTTCAAAGAAAAAGTTCCTTTTCTAGGCAAGCAGCTGGCGAAAGAACGGTTGAGCAGATTGTGGCAGCAAATGTTGATTATCTATTTTTAGTAAATGCGCTTAATCATGATTTTAATGTAAGAAGAATTGAACGTTATTTATTATTAGCTTATGAAAGTGGATCAATGCCTGTTATTGTTTTGACGAAAAGTGACTTGTGTGAAGATGTGGAGCAAAAGATATTGGAAACAGAGGCAATAGCTATTGGTGTTCCAATCTTTGCAGTGGATAGTTTACAGCAAGCGGGAGTTGAGTCCTTGCAACAATTTGTCACTTCTGGAAAAACGATTGCTCTTGTTGGTTCTTCAGGCGCCGGGAAATCTACTTTGCTAAATGCATTAATGGGAAGTGAAGTTGCAAAAACAGGTGGTATTCGCGAAGAGGATAGTAAAGGACGGCATACTACGACACATCGTGAGTTGTTTCAATTACCAAGTGGTGGTTTAGTAATTGATACGCCAGGAATGCGAGAACTTCAACTGTGGGAGGGAAGCGAAGCGATTCATGCGACGTTTTCTGATATTGAAAAATTTGCAGAAGAGTGCCGTTTTCGTGATTGCCAGCATGAAAATGAGCCTGGGTGTGCAGTTCGCACCGCTATTGATGAGGGGATTTTAGAAGCAAACCGTTTGCAGAATTATAAAAAATTGCAAAAGGAAATTGCATACGCAATGAGAAAACAAGATCTAGCGCTTGCTCGTGCTGAGCGGGAGAAGTGGAAAAAAATAGCGAAGCAGAATCGGAGAAAGTAGAATAGAATGAGAAGCCAAAAGCTAATAGAATGCTTTTGGTTTTTTGTCATTTATTCTATAAAAATAGGCAATTATAGTCGAAAAATAAAGGAATTTGTTATAAGTATGTATAATTATTGAAAAGTAGACTATTTATAAAGGAGAAGAGTATGGGAGTGTATTGGGGAACGAAAAGATATTCTTGGCTTAGCTATGCCTCATTTTGGTTAAGTATTTCATTTTTTCTTATCTTTTTGATTGAGGTGTTTGTACTTAAAACACTTTTAAATAGTTCGAGTGGTGCAATGCAAATTATTAAATATTTTTATTTCATATTTGTACCATTAAATATCGTGATTAGTTTAAGACTATTGTTTAAAAAGAATGAAAAGAAAACATTACCAATTTTCAGCTTTATTGTATCGGTACTATTCGCCAGCTTGATAGTGGTATTAGCTTTAGTTGCTATAGGGAAAGTATTTTGATGAAAAACAGGAATGATAAATGTCATTCCTGTTTTTTCATGATTTATATACAGTGAAACTTTAATCGGTGAGGCTTTTCTTCTCCCCACTGATTATCAGCCTTCCCCAATCGGGCTTTTACTGGCAGTTCATCCTCAACCTAATTTCTTAGCTTTCGCTGAATTTTGAGGTGGGAGTGTTACTGCCAGCAAATAGCGGGATAAAAGTAGTGGAGTATAATAGGCAGAAGAATATAGCAAGTCAATTGATGTATGGTACAATAAGCTTGATAGTGATAGAGAAAAAGGGTATATAAAATACTCATCGTTTTTTAGTAAGAGAGGGGTTATCTTATGCTATACGAGGATTTAATGTCATTATTTCAAGCTGCTCCAATGGAAGATGGAAAAAATGGCTGGAAATATGTAATCCAAGAAGAAGATGGTAAGTACTCAATTGTTAATAGTGTATCAACAGAACATATGAGTGTAGAATTGTTTTTTAATGAATATGATGAGTTGCGAATTACTTTATATAAAGAGGGTCAGCCGATTACAACTATACAACGAATAGTAATCTTAAAAACCGAGTTAGAAGAGGATGAAGAAGGTATTCAGTTTGTTTTAGAGCGTATGCCAAGCCGAATGATTCGGTTACAATTAAAGCCATTCCTCGCAGTAGAAATGGGTTTGTATTGGGAAGTATGTGAAGATTGTGAGTAAAAAAAGCATCCGTACATAACGGATGCTTTTTTACTTATGTTTTTTCAAGCTGTTTATATGCGATAATTGGAAGAAGAACGATGCTAACCCATCCGATTATTGGATACAAGATGTGAAGAAGTTCACTGTAACCAATATAGCTAAAACAATAACTAATTAGTAAAATAAAATAAATAATATTGTTGTTCTTCCAACCAGTGATAGACTGCATTTGTTTTGTCATCCCAAATACATTTCCAACTAATGTTGTAAACACTTCCCCAAAAATAATCAGGACAAAGAAGAAATGGAAGGTAGCATTAAATCTTCTTACTACTTCAGCCATAGGAATATTATATTGATAAAATTGGTCAATAGATAAAATGGCTAAATGACTACATAATAGAATAAAGCATAGTCCAGCTCCTCCTAAAATTCCGCCCCATAGAATCGCTTTTCGATCTTTTACTTCACTTGCTAACGGTACTAAAACACTTTGGGCGAGAGAAAGATTTAAGGCGACATATGTAAGTGGACTTGTTATCCATTTCATGTTCCAACTTTCTGTAGGAACAGTGTTAAAGATAGGTGTTGTGCCATGAATAAAAGTTGTAATAGCAAGTCCGATAATGAAAATCATCATAATTGGTACTACAAGTGTATTCACCTCAAATACACCTTGTAATCCACGACTACCAATAATGATACATGCGATAACTGTAATGAAAATACCGAGCTGTCGTGGTAGCCGAAGTTGTTCTTCGAATACAGCACCAGCGCCTGATAGCATAACACTTGTCACACCAAAAAGTACGAGTAATAACAAAGTGTTTACCACATTTCCAAATACATCACCAAATAAATATCTGTTAAATTCCTGAGCGGAAAATGCACCGATTTGTGAAGAGAGCAACATCATTTTCGTTCCTAACCAAATGAAAAAAAATCCACTTACGCATATTCCAATTGTTCCGTATAATCCGTTAATCGTAAAAAACTCAACAATTTCTCGCCCAGTTGCAAATCCAGCTCCGACGACAGTCCCAATATAAGTAGCAGCAACTTTTTTAGCTACTTGCCATTGTTGATTATCCATGTAATCCCTCTTTCTACTATGATGAGCTTGACCTATTATTATGCATATGTGTGAGCTTGGGCAATTAGACATGTGAAGTGCAAGAAAGGGTACATGGATTTCTCAACATTTAGGAATGATTAAAGTTGTTAAAACTTTGTTACATATAAGCGGATGATTTGGACGAGTAGGGAATTTATGGTACAATAAGAATGTATTATTAAAAGAGAATAATTCTAAAAATAAAGAGGAGTGGATTGAATGAGTACGAAAACAAATGTTGTTGAAGTATTAAACAAGCAGGTAGCAAACTGGAATGTGTTATATGTAAAAATTCATAACTATCACTGGTATGTGACAGGCCCACACTTCTTTACATTACATGAAAAATTTGAAGAATTTTATAATGAAGCAGCAACATATATTGATGAATTAGCAGAACGTATTTTAGCGTTAGAAGGAAAACCACTAGCAACAATGAAAGAGTATTTAGAAACATCTACTGTACATGAAGGAACAAGTAAAGAATCAGCTGAAGAAATGGTGAAAACATTAGTAAATGATTTCTCAGCAATCATTCAAGAATTAAAAGAAGGTATGGAAGTAGCGGATGAGGCTAAAGATGAAACATCAGCAG
>NZ_CM000745.1:1703759-1775995 GCF_000161455.1 Bacillus pseudomycoides DSM 12442 | reverse complement strand
TGTGGCTGTCTTTCAAGTGAATCCCGCTTACACTTCAATCTCCGGAAAGATGAAATACATGCGGAAATTCGGCATCTCTATTCATCAATCCGCGGCTTTTACGATTGGGCGCCGAGGGTTAGGGTATAAAGAAAAAGTACCTGGGGTGCTTCAGCCTTATATTCCAAAGAAAGACGCACATCACTGGAGCCATTGGCATCAATTAAACAATCGATTGGATATTCGCACGCATCATTTCTATCAGCTATACGATGTAGATCAACCGAAAGAAGTCTTACAAATCGAACGGTTACACTTGTTTGAAAATGAAAAGAAAAAACTAGCAAAACTATTTGCATGATAAAAAAGAGCACTTTGTCCCAGATTTTCACGCTTATTACCAGAGCAGATAACAAGTCTAGGAACTGGATGCATGACAAAGTGTTCTATCCTCGATATAAGAACAAAGTAGCTGTACCTATTTTGTTTACCTTTCGTCGGAAGATAGAATGGGTCGTCTTACATTACATACAGACACTACCGAACTCTATATTGTTGTATCCTCTTTGTTGAACGAGAGGAACTGTTTTTGTGAGGACAGAGACAGGAGAATCCCCCACCTCAAGCTCTTATAGAGGTAGGTGGGGGTAGTTCAATATGTTAAGCTCTTATACAGACTTTTAATATTTCTCCAACAATATGCCGTTTCTTCTACAGCTAACCTTTCCAAAAATTTTGTATCAATAAGTTCTGGTCTGAATTTTTCATAAAAAAGCTTAGAAGGATTACTAGAAACAACCCATACTAATACAGAAGACATATCATTTTTTATAAATTCTGACACAAGTTCTTGAAATAATCTCTTTCCTAATTTATTTCCTTGATATTCTTTCAATAAGTAAATCGCATACAGTTCTCCGTCACAATTATACTTTCCTGTTCTTTCATGACCACCATCAATAAATCCTATAATTTTCTGATCAAACGTTTCTGCCACATACCTATATTCATTTCCTACCGCTTGTTTAAAGATATTTTCCCATTGCTTTTCCCGACTTTCATACGTTGCATTGTCTATGATTTCATCATATATTATTCCTTTATATGTTATCTTCCAACTATCAACATGCACTTTTGCGATCCCTTTTATATCCTTTTCTGTTGCCTTTCTAATTGTTATATCCATTTCGTCTCCCCCTCTTGTCCCTCATTATACCAAAGGGTAACATAGCATCTATATCAATTAAGCAAATCATTTAATATTTCCCATTCTTCCCTATATAATTAATTTCCTATGGCAATTCATATCAAAAACATTTTAAAGTTGGAATAGTTGGAACAAATACAATCGCAACTAGATCTATCAAAGATTCACGTATATTACAAGACTTTTCTCTTACAGCGGTTTATTCAAGGTTAGAGCAAAAAAATTATGAAGGAGGCTAGACAACAAATCGGTCTTGTTTTCCCTACTGATAAAGTGGAATTTTAATCATGGGAGGTTCTTCATCATTCGCTTAACTTCTTTATTTTTTCTAAAATTGAAGGTTGGTTATTACTACTCATAATAGTGTAAAAAAACAATACTTTTCAAATAAAAAAGGGTGAATTTCATCACCCTTTTTTGATTTAACCTTGTTTCACTCATTAAACTTTATAATTATCTACTTTCAACCTCAACCGAAACAATATGATCAATTTCCTTTAAGGAACTGTATAATTCGGTTGTATATAAATCTTCAGGTGCTAATATAACCATTTCTAATTGCTGAGATTCACTATCAATATCTTTAATTTTCACGCGTTTCACTTGCATGTTTAAGTTTTTAATTTGTTTAAAAATGCCATCTAATTCTCGGTGCTCTTTTACGATAATTTTAATCGCTAAATCCCTTTGTCTTAAAGAATAAGGACCTGCTATTTTAACAAGGTGTGGCAATACATTTATGGCTAATATAATAAGAATCATTGCAACGATTGCTTGTATATAAAAACCTGCCCCAATTGCAATCCCTAAAGCAGATGCTGCCCAAACCATTGATGCTGTTGTTAATCCTGAAATCACATCATTATTTCTTCTTAAAATTACACCTGCTCCAAGGAAACCAACACCACTTACAATTTGTGCTGCTAAACGCATTGGGTCCATATTTGTATGTCCTGGTGAAGAGTAAACATTCACAGATTCAATCGAAACCATCGTAATTAAACAACTTGCTACAGAAATGACCATACTTGTTTTCACACCGAGTGGTTTATTCTTTAGTTGCCTGTCAATGCCTATAAATAAACCTAAAAAGAGTGCCAAACCTAATTTGAGTAAAAATTCATATGTCATTTTTCATTCTCCTTACTTATATGATGTTCATCATTTCTTTTCTTAAACATCTTTTTTCTCCTTAAACATTAAACTATAACTCTTTTAGAATTTCATTTCCAGTCTTTTCTGTCCTACAAGTTAAAAAAGCCGAAAAACATTATAATTTAAATGTCTTTCAGCTTTTTTGTCTATATTATTTGATTAAGGTATTTCATTACCTTTTCGCATTTGAGCCTTACACCTTAAATTTATGTATTACCTAACATCATACTATATAAATCCACTTTGATTTTTCGACATATAAATCGCTGCTACGAAGAAAAAAGATGACTTGCACTCGTTTTCTCTCTCTGTTTTCACTTGGCATAGGGCAAGAAGATGATCTGACCGCTTCTATGCATGGCCGGATGCTCTCTCCCCTAAAAAGAAAGGATTTATGTCGGTTTTTTAATTTGGATTTATATACTTTATTTTTGTTCCTTAACCTTGATTTTCGCTTCCTTATAGAATGCTAGTTTTCCTTCATTATACTCTTTTGTATATCCATTAAACTTCTCTTTTTCTTTTTGCATTTCTTCCGTTAATTGATTTACAGCTTTCACTTTCTCACCGATTTCTTTTAACTTTGTTTCTTTTACTTTTAACTTCGCATAAAGTTCTTTTTCAATCGCCATTGATTTCACATAGCTTTCGTTCATTTTTTGAAAAGCATCATAACGATTCTTATAAGATTCTTCTACTTTTTTCGCTTGTTTTTGTATTTTTTTATCTTCAATTTTCTCTACATTACTTTGAACTGAGTTCGTCTCTTTCTGTGCTTTCTCTAATGCATCTTTTTCATTTTTTAATATTTTTTCACGCTCGCCCACATTTAAAACTGCTTGGTCTAATTTTTGGGCAACAGCTTCATTATGCTCTTTTCCTTCTTTTATAATTTGAGCATATAATTCCTGGCCTTGTTTTTCCAACGTCTCTAATTTTTTCGCATCTTCAAACAATGACTTTTCTTGTTTAGCTGCGTTTTCAAATGCAACAAATAGATTTTCTTCTGGCTTTTCGCCAAAACAACCTGATAATAATCCTACTGATAATGCTCCAACTAGTGCTAATTTTCTATAACCCAACTTCTTTTCCTCCTATGTTACATACGTTTGTCATGCCAAAAATTCAACGGGAAGTGATCACCTTCATGATACGCTTCAAATTCATAACCTTTTTCTTTTAACCCTTTTATAATTGCCGGTACTGCTGCAACAGATTGCGGATGAATATCATGCATTAAGATAACTTCTTTAGGATTCGTTGCACCCGTAATTACATTTTCAACAATTTTTGCTGAAGCAGCATCAACAGGCATTTTATTATATTTCCAATCTAAAGAGTCAATCGTCCAATCCCAAACTTTTAAGCCATCTTCTACTACTTTATTACGAAGCGCTTCATTTAAACCAGGCATAGAACCGTACGGAGGACGTGTTAATTTCGGAAATTCTCCAATAATATTTGCTATTAAGCCTTGATCTTCTTTCATTTCATTCACATACTCGCCATTTGTATACAATTTTTTAAAATCATGTGTCATACTATGCATACCCACATAATGACCTTCTGCTTTCTCACGCTTTACTAAATCTGCAAATTGTTTTACATTTGCACCGATTAAGAAAAATGTTGCTTTCGCATCATTTTGTTTTAATATATTAAGTAGTTCAGCCGTATATTTTCCTGGCCCATCATCAAATGTAAGGTAGGCAACTTTTCTAACTTGACCATTAAATTGACTTGGTGCTGTTTTATTCATCTCCACTTTTGACTGCTCACTTGCAAGCTGTATAGAATTCGCTTGATTTGCTACTGCCCTAGCTGGTGATGTGACTGATTGAAACATAAAATACCCCACTGCGATCGCAACAACAGCCACTATTGTGACTACAATGCTTTTTACATTAAATACATTTCCCATTCTATTAAATTCCTTTCTATTAATCTTATATAATTCTTCCATTCATATTAGTATATCTATTCAATTTCTTTTCAATCTTCTAAAATGAACATTAACAAACTGTATACAAAGGAAGTTTTACCCTAATTCGTGTACTTCGTAATTCCTCGCTAACTATATATATGCATTTTATTATATATGTAAACATTTTTAAATAACTCCAATAATATTTTGATTTATTTAATACCCATATATATTATAAATCAAAAAAGGTTGGCCAGGCGCCAACCTTTTACAATTAGTTTCGTGCTGCTTTTGGCGTAACACCTAGATGTTCATTTAACTTTTTAGAAATGTCTTGCACATTTTTTTCATTTGGAATGTAGTAATAAATACCACCGATACGTTTATCCGTACCTTCTATTTGCATTTTCTCCATCTGTAAATCAGTTCCGGCCATATTTCTTGTAATGGAAAGCATATCATCAAATGTTAAGTTTGTTTTCATTTTGCTATCAACTGCATCTAAAAGGGGACCTAATTTACTAATCGATTGAACAGACATTGCTTTTTTCGCAATTGCTTCAATAACGAGCTGTTGTCTTTGACCACGCATTGCATCACTATCAATTTTACGAGTTCGTGCTAACGCAAGAGCTTGCTCTCCGTTTAAATGTTGGTAACCTTTTTCTAAATGAATCATACCTGCTTGATCTTTACTATCTTGTTCTGTAAATGCAACTGGTACATCCACATCAATACCACCAAGTGAATCTACAATTTTCACAAAGGAATCAAAGTTAAATTTCACATAATAGTCAACTGGAACATTTAAAAATCTCTCTACTGTATCCCGTGTACTTTCAACTCCACCAAATACATGGGCATGCGTAATTTTATCCAATTTCTTTTTTGATGGAATATACACGCGAGAATCACGTGGAATACTTACTAATTTTACTGATTTATCATCTTTATTAATTGTTGCCAATAATAGCGCATCCGTACGAACAGCTTCTCCATATTGTCCTTTTCGAATATCACTTCCATCAACACCCATAATTAAAACAGAAATATTATCTTTTAACGGTTCAACCTCTTTATCGCGTTTAGTTGATTTCTCAATTTTTGCATACGCATCACTTACAACCGCATTTGCTTTATTATATAAAAACGAACCATATCCTACTCCACCAAAAATGAGTAGTAAAAATGGAATCAAAATGAACCACTTCACAGATTTTCTTTTAGAACGTTTCTTTTTACTTCTTGTGTTTTGTTCTAATTCAGAGCTCATGTCTATTCTCCTCTCCTTCTCTTTTCCTAGTATACTCCATGTCTATCAATCTTCATATTGAATTTCATTTCATTCACCTTACATTTTTGTAAGGTTTCGTTATAAAGAAGTAAAATCAATATGTATTTCATTTCACATTATACTCTCGTGTTGGATTTTAACAAGACATCAAATGATAATTTCAAAAAATTTACAATTATTTTGTATACTAGTAAAAAATCCCCACCAGTTTAGCACTTTCGTTACCATACCAGTGGGAACCTGCTACATTTATCACTGTTTATTTATTTCAGGTTTGTAAATCATTTTCTTACCTTCGTCAAAAATAATAGCCGATTTTGCAGGTATTTTTGTATCTTCTGTTTTTACATCTTGATCAGAGAAGTTTACAATTACTTTTATGTCCTTTCCATAGGAAGCTGTTTGCACAAGTTTGTCTTTTGAAAGATATGCAAAATTCGTCATCTCTTCTTTTACTGCTTTTTTATGAAATGCTTCCCATGTTTTTAAATGATGTGTAATTTCATTTTTATGCTTCTTCCATTCAACTTCATCTAAGTGATATAAAGGAGGAACGTTATACAATAGTTCATATAACATACGATTTCCGACTTCATCTTTTACCTTCAAGCTACCCCATTCCCAATGATGCGTTGTAATGACAGAGTCATTGTACACTAATTTATATAAAGGTATTGAATACACTGGGTTTAAGTACACTTGTTTATATTCTTCCTTCACTGGTACTTGTTTTACATACTTTTCTGGAACATTTTGATTTGGCGACCAGTAACCCCCAACATAATATGGACTTGTCTTATTCTTTCTCATATCTTCATCGGCCCATTTAATAACGGGTGTTTCAATACCATGTGCAAAAGCAATCACTTGACTTGCAAAATCATTTCCACCCTCAGAGCCAACAACCATACCTTTTTCTTTCGCTATATAATCCATTCGTGCTAAACGTGCTTTTAAATCTTGTTCTTGTGTTGTAATATGTTTTGGAGAATAATCATCATAAATTTCCCCTGTGGCGTCACAATCAATAAACCATGAATTAAATGGGGTACCATTATTTAATATGCCACTAACTCGTTCTTTCACACTAGGCAAAGATAATGTCGGATTTAATTTACGACCTTTTCCTAGAAATCCTTGTATTTTCTCACCATTTTTTTTGGCAACCGTTGCATCTTCAAATAGTGAAGGATCTTTAAAGGAAGCTGTATTCCAATTTTTATCTCCTTTTTCATGAATGGAATGATAAGAATCATATGGACCAACTAAATATCCTATTTTCTCAGCTAGCTTCACAAATTCTGGTTGAATGAATCCTTGTTCCCAGTTCGGCAGTCCAATCCATGCATGTTCAATACCAGCTTCATCCATCTCTTTTAATACATTCGTTCCATCTGCACTACCCCATTTGTCAACATCCTCAACTGCATCACCAAGTGTTGATTTTAACAAATGTTTATTTAAATTATACAATTCCGTTTCAGTTAAGTGATCTACGCCTTTTTTCAATAATTGATTTGCCTCATCATCAACTTTCGGAAACATATCTTCTTTATAAAACTCCTTCATTCCCAATACTTCATTTATATAACGTAAAACAATATTTTTCTGATACTTATCAATAAAATCTTGCTTATTAATTTGATCAAATACATTTAATTCGCCAGGCTCTTTACTATATTTTTGAATCAGTTCTTTCATCCACCCAAATATAGGACTATTGATTTGTTGTCTTAGTTTTGGCCAATCTACATTACTTTGCGATAAAGCATTTTGATTCCAAAAATAAAAGTGAGCTGCTCCGTATAACTTTTCAACTTCTTTATTTTGTTTTGCTTTCTCTTGTAATGTTTTAAATTCACCTTTCTCTACAATATTATTCTTATACAATTTTGCAATATTTACCGCATCATTATCAGTCACATACAGTTGAAAACCGTACGATTTATTTTTGTTAATACTCGGAAATTCATGAGTAAAATCAAATCCAATTTTCGGATCAGAATGAAATTCAACTTCATTATTAAACATATTGTTTGCAACAAATACCATGGAATATTTCGAACCATTTAACGCAAAAAATTTCATTGAAAATGATTCCGCAAATGAATACGTTTCATCCTTTAAGAATTTCTTCCAATTTTCATCATTGCTCGGAATATACTTACCTTCCCATAAAGGAAGTGTATAATTTTCAGCTTGTACTTTTGGCCAAGTAAAGCTTTCTGCACCTGTAGATTCAATCGCAATATCTACATGATCTTTTTTCTTTTCTAAATTCACTTTTATTTTCTGATCAGGATATTCCCATGATGTATGTGTATCATCTTTTTTCAACTTTGATACTTTCATTTTCGGTAAAGGCTGTGATGCTTGCTCCTTCACTCCATCATGGTCTATTGTTAAAGCAAACGTTTCTGGATTAACCTCATACGTAAAATCTTTATATGTTACTTTTTTTGCTTTGAATTCCTGTGAAACATTTTTTTGTTTCCAATTGCATCCCGTCAAAGCCGTAATTGTCATTGTTGTAAGAAGACATATTGTCATCATTTTTTTCATCTTCTGCACCTCCACCACTGAATATATAGGTGGTTTGTTACAGGAATATGGCAAAGAGCATACAAAAAGAAGCCTGTCTCAAAATTCTTGTATTACGGTCGTTACTACACCAACCTAAAACAAGAAAAGAGTTCGACTCCTTTATGTCTATTATATAAGAAACTTCTCTTCTTTAATCCCTTATCTATATACTATACTTCTCTTCTGTTCTACCAGCACTTTGTTCCCTTTTCACAACTGTTCCTTCATGATCAATTTCTAGCTCACAAACTTGCATCGCCGGAAATACTTTTGCTAATTGTTCAGCAACTTCCTCGCGTTTTTCATATGGAGTCAATATAAAAAGAGATGGACCAGCCCCACTAAGTGCTGTCCCATATGCTCCAAACTTTTTCGCATACATCCGAACTGCGGGTAAAAATGTAACAAGCTGTGAACGGTATGGTTCATGAAATTGATCTCTTTCCATCATTTCACCAACAATTTCCCACTTCTTTTGGCATAACGCTGCTACTAAAACATTGCTGACTGCACTTGCACGAACAGCATCATGAAACTGAAATATTTCTGGCAATACAGAACGACTTTTATTTGTATTTAATTCTTCATCAGGAATAAGAGAGATTACACCTAATTCTTTACTCTCTATTCTAACAACAGATACATGATTCCCATCCATCGCGCCAATAACAGTACCTCCTAAAATAGAAGCAGCTACATTATCAGGGTGTCCCTCAAAACTTGTAGCAAGATGAACTTTCTCATCTGTTGTTAAATGTAATTCTCCAAGTTCATTGGCAAGTTCTATTCCTGCTACAATCGCTGATGCGCTGCTCCCCAATCCTCGCGTAAGTGGAATATTACTAGTAACTTCTATTATATAGGAAGATAACGAAGGACATACTTTAAGTGCTGTACTTACAATTAAGTTTCTCTCATCATTTGGGATAGAAGAATCGAATGAATGTATAACATGCCAATGAGCTGATTGTTCCTTCACAGCCACTTCCAAATATAATGATAATGCTATTCCAACAGAATCAAAACCCGGACCTACATTTGCCGTACTAGCTGGAACACGAACTTTAAATGGAATCACGAAACAATCACTCCTTTAATATGTTCTTTTATTTGTTCCATATCGTTTGAAACACTTGCAATCTCTAAGTGATTAGAGGCAATAGCAATATCAGGATCTTTTAAACCATTTCCTGTTAATACAGCAACAACTGTCTCTCCCTTTTTGATTTTCCCTGCTTGAACATGTTTAATTACACCTGCTAGAGAAGCACTTGACCCTGGTTCTGCAAAAACTCCTTCTGTTTTTGCTAGCAACTGATAGGCACTTAAGATTTCTTCGTCTGATACCATATCAATTTCACCGTTTGATTGCTCTGCTGCTTCTACAGCATAGGACCAGCTTGCTGGATTACCAATACGAATTGCAGTTGCGATTGTTTCGGGTGAATCAATGACATGACCTTTTACAATTGCAGCTGCTCCTTCGGCTTCAAAACCGTGAATTCTAGGTTTCTTGAATCCCTTTTCTTTCTCATATTCACAAAAACCTTTCCAGTATGCCGTAATATTCCCTGCATTTCCAACCGGAATAGCAAGGACATCTGGTGCTTTTTGCAACTGATCACAAATTTCAAACGCAGCTGTTTTTTGTCCTTCAATTCGATATGGATTAACAGAGTTTACTAATGTAATTGGTTCTTCATCTGCAATCTGACGTACAGCTCGAAGTGCGTCATCAAAGTTTCCTTCAATTGAAATAATCTCTGCTCCATACGCAATAGCTTGTGCTAATTTTCCATGAGCAATTTTCCCTTCTGGTATAACGATAATACACTTCAGCCCAAGACGAGCAGCGTATGCCGCTGCCGCTGCTGATGTATTACCTGTTGATGCACAAATAATTGCCTGTGATCCTTCTTCTTTCGCTTTCGCAACTGCCATCACCATCCCTCTATCTTTAAAAGATCCTGTAGGGTTAGCACCTTCATATTTTCCATACAAATGAATCCCTAATTCTTTAGAAATATTCAGAAGTGGAATGAGTGGTGTATTCCCTTCCATCAAGCTTACATCTGGTGTATTGTCATTCACTGGTAAATAAGAAGCATATTGTTTTAATAATCCTTTATACATATTGTTTTTCCTCCTCAATAGCGTAATAACTTTTTATTTCATTTGCTACATTCTCTAGTAATGTTAAAACTTTTTCGAATTGGTACTTTGAAGTTTGATGCGTCACAATCACAATTTCCGCAAGCTCTTGATTTAATGGAAGTTGCACAATTTCTTCTAAGCTAACCGATTCATTGACGAAACATTCTGTAATTTCCTGAAACATCCCTGGTTCATCACGTAATAAAATGCGTAAAAAATATTTCGAGACAACTTCTTCATCCCCTTTTAGTGTATAAGGCACTGACTCTTTTAACACACCTTTACTTTTCACTATTTGATTCATATTTTTAACGATTGAAATAATATCACTTACTACAGCAGATCCTGTTGGCAATTTTCCAGCCCCTGGCCCATAAAACATAACTTCACCAACCGCATGACCGTGTACATATACAGCGTTAAATTCGTTATTCACACTGGATAATGGATGCTGACTCGGTAATAAAGTAGGTGCTACGCTTAAATTAACAGCTGAACCTTGCTTCTCCGCTTTCCCGACTAGCTTCATAGTAAAACCTAGCTTCCCAGCCATTTCTAAATCTTCTTTTTCTACATTTCGAATACCTCGAACATGTACATCATCTAAAGAAACATTCATCGAAAATCCTAAGTTTGCAAGAATAGCTACCTTTCGTGCAGCATCCAGTCCATCTACATCTGCTGACGGATCTGATTCTGCAAAGCCTAGCTTTTGAGCTTCTTGAAGCGCCTGTTCATACGACCAACCATTTTGACTCATTTTTGTTAGTATATAATTCGTTGTGCCATTTACAATTCCCATAATCTTTTCAATATGATCAGAAGCTAAGCCGTCTACTAGTCCTCTTAAAATTGGAATTCCTCCAGCTACACTTGCTTCATAATACAACTGACAACCATTTGCATTCGCTAATTTTAACAATTCATTACCGTATACAGCCATTAAATCTTTGTTTGCAGTTACGACATGTTTCTTATTACATAACGCCCTTATAATAGCCTGTTTTGCTTCTTGAATTCCACCCATCACCTCTACTACGATATCAATATTGGGATCTTCTAAAATTTCATCTGCATCATTTGTTATCATGATTCCATCAATTGAAACATCTCGTTCTTTTTCCACATCACGTACTGCCACTGCCTTTACCTTTACTTCATATCCTGTATCAAGACTTATTTTCTCCTTGTGACCTTCCAAAATATGAACGACACCGCTCCCTACTGTTCCAAGTCCTAATACTCCAACATGTACTACATTGCTCATTTTTTAATCTCCTCCTATTTTTTAAACTACTTGACCATTATCTTCTTCCTATTTGCGCAGTTAATGGTGATTCTCGTTCGGATCACTCGTTTCACTCCACTGCACCTCCTTTCAATTCAGTAATACATTTTATAAAAAAAACACACTCATCCCTATAAAAGGGACGAATGTGTTTTCGTGGTTCCACCCTTGTTCCAATCCAAATATACATTCGCTTCGGATTGCTCAAGATCAGATAACGGCTGAAACCGTCAATAATTACTAGATTACTCGTTCACTATTGAAGTTCAAAGGTGGTAAGATTATTTCTCGTGTTAGGAAGCTCACAGCCTTTGGCCTCCCTCTCTGCAAACCGTAAAAATTATCTCATGTCCTTATCACTACTTTTCGTTCATATCTATTTGTTAAATTATTATACGTACATATCATACAAAAGCAAGGAATATTTTTTATATTTTTAATTTTCGAATATTAACTTTGTATAAAAAAACACACTCATCCCTATAAAAGGGACGAATGTGTTTTCGTGGTTCCACCCTTGTTCCAATCCAAATATACATTCACCTCGGATTGCTCAAGATCAGATAACGGCTGAGACCGTCAATAATTACTAGATTACTCGTTCACTATTGAAGCTCAAAGGTGGTAAGAGAATTCCCCGTGTTAGGAAGCTCACAGCCTTTGGCTTCCCTCTCTGTAAACCGTAAAAATTATCTCATGTCCTTATCCTTACTTTTCGTTCATGTCTATTTGTTAAATTATTATAATTACGAAAATTTGAAAAATCAATCCCATTTTTGAGAAAAAAATTATACCTTTTATTTTCCACAAGATAATTACACTTTTATAACTTATTTCAAGATAATAATTTAAACTACTAAAAAAATGATTAAACCCACATAATTACCTTTTTAAAATTGGAATTCACATAAAGTGAAACTTTAATCAGTGGGGGTTTTCTTCATCCCCCACTGATTATTAGCCCTCACCAATCGGGCTTTTACGGGCAGTTCATCCCCCTTCTAACTTCTTTGCTTTTCCAAATTTTGAGGTGGGGGTCTTACTGCCCGTTAATGCGGGATAAAAATATCAAGTAAAACAATTATGCTTTTGATTTTAAATACTGATTACCAATAGAATGAATGCTCTTTAGATTCCTAAATCATTAATTATATTTATATATTTTATCAATCAATGTACTATGCAATATTTTCAATATAATCTTTTTGTATAACTTTCTTCTAAAGAACGTGCGACTTCTTCTTCATTTGCATTTACTTTTGCATGATCAGCAAGCATTTTTGCTGCTGATGGTAATGCTTCTTTTTCTAACCAAGAATCTGGATTCCATAATTCAGAACGTATAAATGCTTTTGCACAATGGATGAAACACTCCTCTATTTTTACAACGATTCCGAGAAGTGGATTGCGACCCCTTACTTGCATTTTCTCTAAAATCTCTTCGTCTTTTGTGATAGTTGCACGCCCATTTATCCGTAATGATTCTCCAAGCCCTGGAATAAAAAAGATAAGTCCCACCCGTGAGTTAGATAAAATATTAAGGATAGAATCCACTCTCCGATTCCCCGGTCTTTCTGGAATTACAATTTGATTTTCATTTAAAACATATACAAATCCAGGTGCATCCCCTCTTGGTGATGCATCACAATGACCAAATTCATCTGAAGTAGATATTACTAGAAAAGGAGACTTAGATAGAAATTCACGACAATGATAATCGAGTGATGGGATCACTTTTTTCACCGCGCGTTCACTTGGATATCCTAAAATAAGACGTAATTCTTCTTCTGTTGAAATGAGCGAATTTATTTTTTTCTCGCCTAGTCCCATTCCATATACACTCCCTACTTAATTATCGTTATTTTCCCAAAATTACATACATTCATTGTATAATAAACTATGCAGAAAGGGGAATATCAATGGCAGAATGGTTAACGATATTTGATACAGAAGGAAACAAAATTGGAAAAAAACTACGTGATGATGTACATCGTGACGGTGATTGGCACGAAACATTCCATTGTTGGTTTGTAGAAAAAGATAATGAAGACATCTTTCTACACTTCCAATTACGTGCTAAAAACAAGAAAGATTTCCCAGGAAAATGGGATATTACATCAGCGGGACATATTATGCATGATGAAGATATACGAATAGGGGGTCTTCGTGAAGTAAAAGAGGAATTAGGACTTTCCTTTCAAGCTACTGATTTAGAGTACAAAGGCATTTTTAAAATCAACCATGAAATCCCGCATTTCATTGACCGTGAAATGTGTCATATGTATTTTCATGCTGTTACAAAACCACTTCCATTTGCTCCAGGTGATGAAGTTGAAGATGTAATGAAAGTAAATGCGACTTCTTTTTTACAGCTTTTAAAAGGAGAAATCTCATCTACAACAGGCATTCCAGTTTTAAACAAAAGCGCTAAATCTATTACAATAACATTTGAAGATATTTATCCATATGAGCTTGAATATTATGAATTTGTCGTAGAAAAAGGACGAGATATGCTAAAAATCAATAACTTCTAAAATTTAATTGACCCCCACTTAAATAGTGCAGGGGTCAAAACTATTTGTACTTCCTTAATAGAACAGCTTGAAAATTTCACAAGTAAAGTTTATTGTTTCTCCAGTACCTTTAATTTCTTCTCCACCCGTATAAACAAACGAATGATTAATACTATCATAAGGATTAAAATAGCAATCATTGTATGTGGGTACCAAAATAGCAATCCGATTAAACTTCCTATTAAAATCATTAAAAGTCCATTTTGTTTCATAACTTCAGCGCTATATTGATTTCCAACATCCCACAAATCTTTATTTTTCATTGATCGCTTTGTTCGATATCCGTATACTGCGTTAATATCTGTTGGTGGATTTTTTTGCAATATGAGTGCGGATAGTATAAATATAATACCGATTAACAAGCTCATTCCTATATTTACAAGCGCATATGTCATCTTATTCCCTCCACATCCACACACATATTTTCAAACTTATTTGTCAGTTTATAGTTTTATTATACAACAAAAACCAATCGAAAACCTATATTTTCCAAAAACAAAAATACACCACTCTTGTTTAAATGATGTACAAGCTGAATACAGTATTTTATATTTATAGGTCCACCTTATCGGTCATTTACTTTCTCTGTTTCGACGTATGAAACATGTTAGGAAGCGTCACGAAACGTGACCCTTTCGCTTTCAGTTCAGTAATGATTCGATCTAGCGCATCCACAGATCCTTGCAAATGTCCTCCCGGTGTAGAATGCTGGAGTATAACACTTCCTGGAAACGCATTCCCTAACACAGTATTTGTAACCTGCTCTGCACTTACTCCTTTCCAATCAACTGTATCTACACTCCATTGTACAGTCATAAAATTCTGTTCTGTCGCCCACTCTAATTGTTTTTCACGTATTTCACCATAAGGCGGACGTATAAACTTTGGTGCATACCCTATCAACTTCTGCAATATCTCTTCCGTTCTTACAATTTGATTACGATATTCTTCATCACTTACTTTAACTAAATTTGGGTGGTTATACGTATGATTCCCAACAGTATGACCCTCATTTGCAATTCGTTTTACTACATCAGGATATCTTTCTGCATTTTCACCAAGAAGAAAAAAAGTAGCTTTCACACCATAATTTTTTAACTTATCTAGTATTTGCGGAGTAAATACAAAGTCTGGTCCATCATCAAATGTAAGGGCAACTTCCGCTTTATTATATGGACCAGAAAATGCATAAGCATATTTTTCAACCCAAGAAAAAGGTGTCCACGAGCCTCTATCTTCTTCTGCACCTTGAACCTCATTCTTCAAACCAGCATTTAGCAAATCAGGCGTTACACTCAAATAGTTTTGATAATAAAATACATTTGAGTATGGCAAATAAGAATACATATTATATAAAGGCGTATTACGTTCTGAAACCCATTGAAAAGGAGTTAGTATCTCTGATGGATAAAAATAATACATAATTAATAAAACCTCCCTAAAATTTTATATGCAGTTCATTCTTATTTTGTCAGGATGATTCATGTTCCTGAACAGAAATAAGAC
Source organism: Bacillus pseudomycoides DSM 12442 (assembly GCF_000161455.1). GTDB lineage: Bacteria > Bacillota > Bacilli > Bacillales > Bacillaceae_G > Bacillus_A > Bacillus_A pseudomycoides. The sequence goes on along the minus strand of NZ_CM000745.1, from coordinate 1,760,332 downwards.
CGTCCCATTTTGGAATGGTCTTATTTCTATCTATCATATACTTAATAAATTGTTTGACTATCTTTTGGTAAAGATCTCACATGTTTTAGATAGCTTGTTACTCTAGCATCGTCACCTTGTGGATATTCAAAACTAAAATATCTAGCAATTCCGATTGCAGTTTCCCTAAATAAATCCCCCATTACAAAGAACGACTTCCAAATATTCTCATAATCTGCATTTGAAAATGTCTCTATATATTGTTTCCACAAATCATCCTCAAGATATTGTTCAAAATACTTCCCAAACTTTCCGGCGTTTACTGTAAAATTTGTTTTTATCCCAATATGCCATTCTAGCATTTGCATCAGCATATTTCGAATAGGACCTTCAAGCATTCCTTTTACATAAGGAAGTTCTTCTCTCCACAACCCTTTTGCTACATTTGTACTACACCACCAAAACTCATTACAGCAATCTGCAAATTCTTTTGCTGTTGGCCTTTTTATACAGTAATCCGAATCATTTGCTGGTGGAAATGGCTCAATAGCACCATCTTTATCAAAAAGAAGTACACTCAAACTATCTCCACCAAGAATTTCATGTATTAATTCTACTGAAACTAAAGTCAAATCGATTCGATTCCCGTCTATAAACTGCATCAAATAAGGAAAGCTTCCATCCTCTTCGGGTGGAACTAAAGTGCTTTCTTCTGGCATTTGTACAATCATTATTTTTCCAAATCTATTTATCCAACTGTGATCAGATGTGAATGACTGTATATCTTTCACAACATATACAATATCGTAATCTTGAAAACAATCTCTCTTCACATTCGGATTCACACGAGAACCATTCATAATCACTGCGCGAATACGCTCATCTTCTCTTGCTGCATTTAATATTAAACACATCATTTCTTTTTCACTTCTCATATTTTTATAGCCTCCAAATTTTATTAGTGCATTGTACTGCATTCATTTTGGAGGAGCACGAGAAGAGTTCCCTGTTTTCCATCCATGTTATAACATATCAAACATTTTTTATTTCCCCCTCCTAGTCTAGTAGATCTATAATTGGCATCTAGACCTCATCCTTCTGTTACAAGCGCAATTACAAATCCATCATACCCCTTACTCCCTACAGTTTGGATCACAGTAGCAGTAACACGCGGTTCAGCAGCAATTCGTTCATAAAAACGTCGTATCCCCTGTACACGAGCGTCTTCATTTAAACCATTGACCACCTCACCATCGCGCACTACATTATCACCAATAATTAAACTACCACACCTCGAAAGTTTAAGAGCCCATTCAAAATATGCAGGGTTGTTTTGTTTATCAGCATCAATGAAAATAAGATCAAACGGCTCACAGTTTTCAGTAGCCATTTGCTGCAACGAATCTATTGCCATTCCAGTACGCACATGAACCACTTAACTCAAATTAGCTCGTTTGATATTAGCACGGGCAATTTCAGCATACTTTTCACTTGCTTCAAGCGTGATAAGACGACCATCTGTTGGCAACGCCCTTGCAAGCCATATTGTACTATATCCACCTAAAGTACCAATTTCTAAAATATTTCGTGCACCTTGAATTTGCACGAGCAATTGTAAGAACTTCCCTTGAGTTGGCGAAACATCATGTGCTGGCAAATTAGCTTCAGCATTTACTTGAAGTACCTCTTCAAGAATAGAATCAGTTGGTATAAGTAAATCCGTAATAAAATGATCAACAGCTTTCCATTTATCAATATTATTCACGTAAATACCATTCCCTTCGAATTGTATAGGATAATCCTTCAATAACTTTCATCCCTCATTACAGTTCGTAAAATTCAGAATTAAAAAGAAATAAATAAAAAGGATTTGGCTTTAAACCAAATCTTTTTTATTCATATACAACTTCTTACGGATTAGTAGACCAAAGTCCTGCAGATTTAATAAATGTACGTTTATTTAATTTCAGCTGCGCTACGATAAACTCAGCGATATCTTCTGCTTGCATGACTTTCTCAGGGTTACCATCTGTTAATCCTAATTCTACCGCCATATCAGTTGCAACAGTACTTGGTGTTAAAGCTGTTACACGAATGTTGTGTTTACGTACTTCCATTGCTAACGATTCTGTTAAACCAAGAACACCAAATTTAGAAGCACTGTATGCACTTGTTACTGGTGCACCTTTTTGTCCTGCTGTTGATGAAATATTAATAATGTCACCAGACTGTTGTTCAATCATGCTTGGTAGCGCTGCGCGAGTTGCGTAATATACACCCATTAAGTTTACTTGGATGATTTTTTCCCAATCAGCAACATCTAATTCTAAGAATTTGCCAAACTTAGAAATACCCGCATTATTAATTAAAATATCAATAGAACCTAATCCTTTTTTTAATGTTTCAATAGCAGTAGTAACTTCTTCATATGAAGATACATCAGCAGTAGCAATAACAGCTTTTACACCTTCTGCTTCTACTTCCTTCGCAACTGCTTTTAAGTTTTCTTCTGAGCGTGCTAAAAGACCAACGTTCACACCTTCTTTTGCTAAAGCAATTGCCACAGCACGGCCAATCCCTCTTCCTGCTCCTGTAATTAATGCATTTTTTCCTTGTAATAATTCTGCCAAATATAACACTCCTCAATCATTCTAAGTTGCTTTTTCATACCATGAATTCTATATGTATATCATCCTAAATGCAATTATGCACTTTGATGTGCGTAGGTTACTTCTAGGTAACCTATAATTTTTTTTATTTCTTACTAAACAAATAGAGAAGTAAGAGACAGTTTCCTCTGCCCCCACTTCTCTATTTTCAAGTGCTATGTTTACTCCCAGGAATCAAAACGATAAATTCCGTTCCCTTTCCAACTACACTCTCTATCCGGGTCTCTCCCTTATGAAGATCAATCATTTTCTTCACAATTGCCAATCCTAAACCACTACCTCCATGTGCACGATTTCGTGATGAATCAGCTTTATAAAAACGTTCTAATAAAGAAAACAATGTCGTTTTCCCACTACCACTTGGACCTACAATTGCAGTCACTTTTCTTGATTCAATCGTAAATTGAATATTTTGTAGTACTTTCTCTTCCTCGTTATATTCAAAATCCACATTTTCACCTTCTATATGATGTTCCACTTCATATTCTAAAATTGTATTAATGCGTTCCGTTGCGCCAATTGCCTTTTGGAATTGTGTAAAGAACATAGAAAGTTGACTCATTGGCATAACAATTTGCATTAAATATAAAATAAATGCCACAAGTTCTCCAATTGTTAATGCTTCACTAGAAACTCGCATTCCACCATATCCTACAATAATGACAAGTAACGCCATTAAAACAAATGACATAACTGGTGTAATTAAAGCTTGAACCTTGCCTTCTTTCAAACCAAACGGTTATTTCTAAAATTAGAATACGATATGAATGTAAACCGTCAAACGATTAATCTACTGATTTGGTAATAAAACACATCAAATCTTATCTTTACAACAGATATAATCATCTGATATTATTACCTGGTACTTAATAAAAAAATAAAAAATTACCATTCTATAGTCTACGCAAAAAGAATTTAGAATGATTACCCATATATAACTATAAAAATATATATTTTCATAGCATACGCATCTCACTAATCTTCATTCACCGAAAGGGGTATACCGTGCAAGCAAAAAAGAATTCTGAAAAAAAGACCATTATATTCATTCATGGATTAGTCGGAAATCGTCGTGCCTTCAAAAAAGAATATAAACGATTTTCTCCTTCTTACAATATTATAACGTATGATTTACTAGGTCATGGTGAAGACAAAGGGCAAGCAATAGACTTTTCTTTAGATCGATTAGTACAGCAATTATCAGACCTGTATGAGAAAGAAGGTATCCAGCAAGCTCATATTTGTGCCCTAAGCTATGGCTGTTACATTGCCACTATATTCGCTCACAAATATCCAGAGAAAGTATTAAGTCTTTGTCATATTGGAGGTCATTACAATAATCCCTCCCTTTTATATAACGTCTTTCGAAAGTTTTGGGACAACCGTGAAAATGAATATTCCACTTGGCTTTATCAATATGCGAGTACAATTTTCCCAAGTGGTATACTAAAAGCAAGTCCTTTTGCGGTTATTTCAAAAAACATTTATTATCGGTTTGGATTACAATTGCATTCATCGATTATTGTCGAATCGCTCAAACACCGTCTAGAATTCGATTTAAAATCTCGACTACGAGAACTATCACAACCTATTCTATGGGTAATGGGTGAACACGATCATCTCTATAAATCCTGTTTATTTGATTTAAAATCCATTCTTCCAAACGTTTTATATAAAGAAATTCCACTAGCCGGCCATGCCGCAAACTTATTCCGTCCTAGCTACTTCCATGATTTATATTCCAAATTTTTACTGGACGCATAAAGACATCTAAAACAGAAAAAGCTTTCTAGTTTCCTAGAAAGCTTTTTCTTATAATATGTAAGAATACGGTTCTTATTATGCTTTTGTGTAACCTGCTAGATGCTTACTCCAGTAAGAGTTATTTACTGAGCTAATTCTTACACCAGTTTTTTCAGTTTCTGCACTGATGAACTGACCATTTCCTAAGTAAATACCCATATGAGTCATACCTGCACCAGCACCAGTAGTATCTTTAAAGTATACTAAATCACCTGGTTGTGGATTACTAGTATGCGTCTTGCTGCTCCAGTAGCCAGCAACAGTTTGACGTCCACCAGAATGACCTGCTTTATTTAATACGTAGTAAACGTAGCCACTGCAGTCAAAACCAGATGGTGTTGTACCACCATATACATATGGTGAACCATTTAGCGATTGTGCAATAGACACAATTGATGAGCCATTAGCAGATGGTGTTGTCGGTTTTTCTGTTTGTGGTTTTTCTGTTTGTGTATTTCCTTGCTCACCGCCAGTAGCTGGACGAGAAGGCGTAGTTACATTTGCTGTACCACCTTTTACAAACTTAACATGGTCTGCACTTACATAGCCAGTTCTTCCTTGGTGGTTAATTTTATACCAACCGTTTTCTCCACCAATAACTTGTAATGTTTGGCCTTGTACTACGCCACCAATTACAGCATTATATGTAGCCGGGCCTGTACGTACACGTAAAGCTCCTGTATCAACAACATATGAGCCGTCTTTTCGGATTGTCATTTCATTGTTGTTTGGCTTTTCTGTTTCCGTACTTACATTTGTAGTTGTACCGCCTTTTGTTACAAAGTCTTTACTTACATAGCCAGTTCCGCCGTTGTGGTTAATTTTAAACCAGTCTTGTACTTCACCGACAACTTGTACAGTTTGTCCTTTGCCTACAGTACCTACAACTGTATGAGAAGCACTAGGACCTGTACGTACATTAAGTGAAGAAACGTTTACCGTATAGTTACCTGTTCCTTGTTGAACAGCAGTTCCTGTTTTCTCACCAGTTGTTACAAAATCACTGCTTACATAGCCAGTTTTACCGTTTACATTTACTTTAAACCAACCATTTTCTTCACCAGTTACTTGTAGAACTTGTCCTTCTTGTACTTTAGAAATAATATCATTTCCTGTACCAGGACCTGTACGTACATTCAATACATCAGCTGTTACTGTGTATTTAATGTCAGATTTTTTCTCTACTGTTTGTGTTTCAGTTACTTTCGGATCAACTGTTTGTGTTTGTTTTTGTGTTTGTCCATCGATTTCTTTTAGCGCGTCTGTTGAAACTTGTGCGTGAGCAGCATCCATTCCAGGAACTACTGCGCCGGCTACAGAAGCTGCCGCTAAACCTGCTAGTACTTTTTTCATAAGTTGTATTAACTCCCTTTCCCTACTACCCTCTTAAAAAAATGATTTTAATATCCTACCAAAACATTGGAAATGATTTCATGTTAAATTCCATTTTTATACAAGGGCTTTCTTTTTCACACGTCAACTATTTTAAATTATCAATGTGAACTTCACGTGAACTTCATGTGAATTCCAGCTTCATATACAGCGTTTTCGTAATAAAACATTTAATTTTTTCTATTACAAAACGAATCAAAGCTTCTAGTAGTATCCATTCTTTACTTACTCCACTAATAAAATCATGATATCTAAGTAAACAATTGGTTTTTCTACTGGTCTTACAAAATAGTTCTTTTCATGAGTCACCTTCTTATCATTACAAAAATTCCGCCATTTATCAACTATATAGTATCCTAAAAAATTATATTTATATGAAAAAGAACTTTTCTCGTTCTGGAGCAATCCAAGAATCCATGTTTTGATCGCTATCCCTTACTAAACGATTTACTAATATATCATGCCATATATAATTTTCTAGTAAATATATATGAACAGGATCATCTGTATAAAAAGCATTTCCTTTTTGTTCTATCGAGTGACCATATACCATTTCTTTTCCATCAATTGATAAGATAAACCATTTATGACTTCCAATATTATTAACGTAACTTGTTTTTCTATGAATTTCTAATCCTTGCAACGGATCGTCAACTTCACAGACAATACCCTTTAAACTACATTCTCTTTCTTTTTCTTTTAAGTCTACTAATAGTTTTTCATACATAGTATCCCAAATTGACAAAATAATCTTTTTTTTCGCTCTTCGAATTAATATTCTGCAGAAAGCTAGTATATTTTCTTCACCTTTCAAAGTGGTTACTCTCGGATCCACCTCAGGTTCTTTTTTTTCAAATACTTTTAATTCTTTTTCTACATACGTGTATGTCTCTTCCCATTTCTCTCTTACTGCCTCTAAAAACACATCTACAGGTAAAGGAGAATATTGTACTGCTTCATTTATTTCTTCCTTCATTACAATGCCTTTTTGTTCAAGGGTATTCAATATTTCATATATACGTGCACGAGGGACTCCAGAATTTTTGCTAACTTGATAAGCACTAGAAGCTCCTTGTTGAACTAATGAAACATAGGCTTTTGTTTCATATTGATTTAAGCCAAGCATTTGAATTTTTTGTAGTAAATCTTCCATTGTAAGCCTCCTGCATATTTTGTACTTGCCGCAACATTGACAGTAATTATTACTTTAATAGTAAACACAAAAGTGGTTGGAGTAAATATTAAAGAGGCATTATCAAATTTTCATTTACACAAAGCAATTAAACAGATACTATCTTAGTAGTGACTATTCTAGGATGGGGGAAATACATATGGAGGACATCAATCTTTATACAATGTTTTTTTTAATTGCTTCAGGTTTTTTAGCTGCCTTTATCGATTCTGTTGTAGGTGGCGGTGGATTAATTTCTATACCAGCTTTATTATTCACCGGCCTCCCACCTTCAACAGCTATTGCAACTAATAAACTGGCAAGCTCAATGGGATCACTTATGAGTACCATTTCATTTATTCGATCTGGAAATGTGAATTTCAAATTGGTCTCTAAGCTATTCTCTTTAACTTTTATCGGGGCTATACTTGGCGCCTTTGTAGTCAAACACATTTCATCTGAAATATTAAAACCATTAGTACTTGTTCTATTAATTGCCGTTGCGATTTATACGATTATGAAAAAAGAGTGGGGAAAAGATGCAAGTTATAATGGAATGAGTGTAAAAAAAAGAGTTATCTTCTCTTCTGTTATTTTTATCATTGGATTTTATGATGGATTTTTCGGGGCAGGAACAGGATCCTTTTTGTTATTTACATTTTTGATCATTGGATTTGATTTTGTGCAATCAGCTGGAAATGCCAAAGTTTTAAATTTTGGTAGTAACATCGCTGCACTTATCATTTTTCTTTATTTAGATGTTGTTAATTTTGCATATGGACTTCCAATGGGAGTTGCAATGATTTTCGGGGCTTTCGTAGGCTCAAATTTCGCTATAAAAAAAGGAGTATCTTACGTACGAATTTTATTTATCATTGTAACGTTACTCCTTATCAGTAAAAATATTTTAGATTATTTAGGCTTTTTTGATTGAAGACCTGATTATTTGGAATCTTTATGCTTATATTGTTAAAATAACCAATATAGTTCAAATAATTAGGAAGAGGAGTATTATCCATGGAACAAATTATTGATAATGGTTCGAAGCATTATATCGATTTTCACTATGCATTGGTTCGTACGCTATCCTTGGTAACGTTCAGAATAATCCCAACCATTGAAACAAAAAAATCCGAATTAAAAGTTACTATTGAAAATCAAAGTAATAATTTAAATCATAAGAATCCTTATAAATTATAATTATTTTTTAATAATTTATCGCACAAACAGGGAATTGCTAATAACCGCATTCCCTGTTTGTCTGTTTCATTTATTTTGAAACCACTGCGTCACATGATGGATTTCAATATCTGTCATTCCATGCCTATAATGATATCTTAGAACTTCTAATGACTAGAAGTCACAAGATTTTAAAAATCTTTTATTGGTCTCGTACAAAACAAAAAAGGATTACCTATATAGGCAATCCTTTTCCCATTTTATTTATGAAATTTCACACGAGTTTCTAACGGCTGAAATTCTTTTTCACCTGCTGGCGCAACTGGCTTACCAAATGGCATTTGAGCGATCAGCTTCCAAGTCTCTGGAATATCCCATTCTTTTCTGACTTCTTCATCAATTAATGGGTTATAATGTTGCAGCGTTGCACCAAACCCTTCAATTTCTAATGCTGTCCAAATCACAAACTGTAGCATTCCTGATGATTGCTGGGACCAAGTCGGGAAATTGTCTTTATATAATGCAAACTTTTCTTGAAGATTTTCTATTACTTTGCTGTCTTCAAAATATAAAACTGTTCCATAGCCACTTTTAAATGCGTTCATTTTTTCTTTGGTTGGTGCAAAATTATTTTCTGGTACAATTTTTCGTAATGTTTCTTTCGTAATATCCCATAGTTTATCATGTTGTTCTCCTAATAACACAACAACCCTTGCACTCTGAGAATTAAAAGATGAAGGTGTATACTTTACGGCATGATTCACTACTTCTTGAATTTTCTCATCAGAAACAACTTGCTCTTTACTAATTGCATAAATTGATCTTCTGTCTTCAATTGCTGAATAAAAATCTTTTGCCATACTAATTCCCTCCAATTTTTATTTTGAGGCTTACTAATCTGTATTATGGTATATCCCGCCCCGAACTTATTAATAATAAGTTTATAACTTTATTATATCTACATAGAAAAACAATTTCAAACAATAGCACTCATACTTTTTAGTTTTTGTTTTTGATACCTTTTATATTCCCTTAAAATAAAAAAACAGCTTATTTTCCACTCAATCCGAGTTTTAAACAAGCCGTCTTCTTTCATAATAGATCCTTCACCTACTTAACAATCTCGAAACCATAGGACATTAGTTTATGCGTTTCTGTAAAACGTTTCATTTGGCTCTTCGTACCCATAACAACTGTTACAAGTCGCTTATCACCTTGTTTGGCAGTCCCAGTAAAGCAATAACCCGCACTATCAGTGAAGCCTGTTTTCAGTCCATCCATTCCTTCTAAGTAAAGTCCTTGGTTGGCCGGATTCAACATTTCATTCGTACTCGTAACCATCGTGCTTTTAAATGCTAACTGACTTTGACGTAAATGTGTAACATCTAATATCTCCGGGTAATCTGTTACAAGGTGATACGCTAACTTCGCTACATCAGCTACAGTCATCTTCGTTTCACTTCCATCAGGCTCTTGCAATCCAGAAGCATTTACAAACTTGGTTGCTTCTGATAACTCCAGTTGTTTCGCTGTTTGATTCATAAGATGGGCAAAATCTTGCTCAGTTTTTGCTATATGTTCCGCTAAAGCAACTGCAGAATTGTTGGCCGATTGGATCATTAACGCATGGTATAGGTCTTTAACCGTTAATACATCCCCCGTTTGTACCGGAATTCTCGCACCTTCTGCTTGTGCCGATTTCGCACTTATTTTCACTTGATCTTCCCAATGGACCTTTCCTTTATGTATGTTTTCTAAAAGAATATATGCTGTCATCATCTTTGACATACTCGCCGGGGCAAGTAGCTCTTCTTCATTGTTTTTATACATGACTTGCCCATTACTTGCATCAATGATCATTGCTGCTTTCGCTTCAACTACTGGTACATATTTTTGTGGGATCATCTTTTCAGTTAATCCTGTTTTTGGTAACTCTGCTACTTGTAGGGGCGGACCATCTATTGTCATTTTTTCTTTTGCTTTGGAAACATTAATACCATTCTTCTCTAGAATACTCCCTTGGAAAAAGAACCAACATGAACCTAAAATAATAGCACAGAGTATTGTTACACTTCCCCATCCTAACCTTTTCATCAATAAAACTCCTTTTACTCTACCTATTATAATTTCAAATTTAACCATAACAACAATGTCTTTAAACCGTCAAGGTCAAACAGTAAATAATCTACGATAACTATTTTTTCAAGATTATTTGTTAAGAATATGTTATACTACCAAAAATTTAATAATATAAATTTTCAAATATTAAACCCTGAAACTACTTAAATTCCTAATCGAAACAAGAAAGGTTTGATACAATGATACTACTTAACCCCTTAAAAAAAGGAGATACTATTGGCATTTACTCTCCTTCTTCACCTGTAACATATACATCTCCCGAAAGATTTAATCGAGCTAAAAAATATTTACAAGATAAAGGGTTCCACATATTGGAAGGTAACCTTACAGGTAAGCAGGATTTTTATCGTTCAGGAAGCATTCAAGAACGTGCTGAAGAACTAAATGCATTAATTAGAAATCTGAATGTTACATGCATCATGTCAACAATTGGCGGGATGAATTCAAATTCTCTTTTACCTTATATTGATTACAAAGCATTGCAAGAAAATCCAAAAATTATGATTGGGTATTCAGATACTACAGCTTTACTACTTGGAATCTATGCACAAACAGGCATTACTACATTTTATGGACCAGCACTTGTTCCTTCTTTTGGTGAATTTGAGCCTTTTGTGGATTCCACTTATACATACTTTGCAGAAGCTTTAATGGAAGAACAAGAAATTCCTTACAAGGTAAAGCAACCTTTATTTTGGACAGATGACTTTATAAACTGGGAAGAAAAAACAAAGGACAAAGAACTAAGAAAAAACGAGTGGATTTGTGTAAATGGCGGAAAAACAACTGGAAGACTAATTGGTGGCAACTTAAATACAATACAAGGTATATGGGGTAGCCCATTTATGCCTGGTATTAAAGAAGGAGATATTCTCTTTATTGAAGATAGCTCCAAAGATGCAGCTACCATTGAAAGAAGTTTTTCATTACTTAAAATTAACGGTGTATTTGATAAAGTTTCAGGAATCATTCTTGGAAAGCATGAGCAATTTGATGATTGTGGTACACATCGGAAACCTTATGAAATATTATTAGAAGTACTCCAAAATCGTAACATTCCATTTCTAGCAGACTTTGATTGTTGCCATACCCATCCGATGATGACGATGCCAATTGGTGTACAAGTGGAGATGGATGCAACCAATAAAAGAGTAAGAATCATTGAGCAATGGAAAAAGCAAATATGAAGTTTAATGATTCTATGAATATCTTTACTTTAATAATGAAATAGAAATTACATAACGAATATAAGGAAACGAGTGGCTTCTATATTAAAAAGCCACTCGTTTCCTTATATTGTTTTACAACATCACTCATGGTATTATATACCTTGGAATGTGAAGAGATAGACAAAGTATACACATTATAAAACAAAAAACCATTTCAAACCACATTCCATGTAATAAGAAAACATAGATGAAATGCATTCTTTTCAAATTAATGTATTTACATCTAAAAGAGAGTGAATATATGAAACCGACTATGAAAAATTATGTATTTTTACATGTAGCTTTCTTGCTATATTCTATCATCCTGCTTTATATGAAATGGGCAGCTAAATTCCCTGTTTCATCCATTTCGTTTTTCATCGCCTATTTTGGACTTGTTGTAATTTTATTTGGCTATGCTATTCTTTGGCAACAGGTAATTAAACATTTTGAAATTTCTAAAGCATATTCCCACCGAGGGATCATCATATTATGGTCCATGTTATGGTCCGTTATCTTTTTAGGTGAGACGATAAAATGGAACAATTTACTCGGTGCAGCTATCATTATGATTGGAATTGTGGTGGTGACGAAAGATGAATAATTATATATTGTTATATATTTTCGGTATTATTTTAGCAAATTACTCACAAATTTTACTCAAAAAAGCAACTCTACAAGAATATGATTCCAAATTAAGAGAATATGTCAACCCTTATGTTATTATCGGCTATTCTTTATTTGTAATTAATGCTGGGCTAAACGTTATTGCACTAAAAGGTGTTCCATTAAAACAGGCTCCTGTATTAGAATCTCTTAGCTATGTCATTATTTTAGTATTCGGTTGGTATTTCTTAGGAGAGAAAATAACAAAAAGAAAAGTCATTGGTAACATTATTATTATAATTGGGATCGTCGTTTTTTCTATTCAATAACAAGTACACGCCTTATTATAATATTCTCGCGTTAAAAAAGTCCGTTATAAATAACGGACTTTTTTCATATCCTCTCTACTGCCCTAAATTTTGAACTTTATCTTTTAAATCTTGAACTTGTTGCACTGTCTTCATAAGCTCTGAGTTTTTAAATTGTTCTACATCTATTTTCCCTTCTTCTATCTTTTTCATAGTTGTATCAATTAATGCATTTAATTTTTCGTTATATCCAACAATTTGCTGATGGATGTCCTTCGCTACATCCGGGGGTGTCAATTCATTAAAAGCTGGGATATCCTTTTGAATATCTCCGAGCTTAGTCTCTAATTCTTTTCGAGCAGCACTATCATTGATTGCTTTTTCTACTAACCCCGGCGCTTCATTTGCAAACGCACTCACTTCATTAACATAGTCTGTCGCCTTTTGAGCATAATCAATTGAATTCTTACCCTCTTCAATCATAGAGCAGCCCATTAAACCGATTGTAATTAAAAACACAAGTAATATCGTCTTTTTCAACTTCATTTTTTACCTCCTAGCTGAATACTAACGTTTCTTCTACTATATTTATAAACACCTATCCCTTTCGCTATACTGTCATTCTAGAATACTAGCTACTTCATTTCCATTTTCATTACCTCAACTTATATATTCTAGCAGGACTTTTCAATTTCCTTTTCATAATCAATTTTGAAAAACATACGGGGTTTTCATGGAACGAATTTCATATACAACAGGCTCGTTTGTTGATTTTTCTCTAGCTGTTAACACTCCTTGATTTCCATAATTGTGTTTCTAATAGTAGTATTTCTCCCATTCCATCTATTAGTAATACGGTATAACCTGTTAACGATTCAGAAATCGTACCTTCTACTACATCACACTCTTTCATGCTACCTACTGTTAGTACATAGTTTTTCAAAAACTCCTTCATTTCTTTACTTGTCGCAGTGCCTATTTCAAATTTGTATACAACCGAAAAAAGACATACTTAAGATACAATTAAGTATGCCGATTCCTTTATACTAACGTTTACTTCCCTACATATCCTATAACTGTTACAAGTTCTGATTCTATATGTACACCGATAATTTCCTCAATAATATTTGTGTATCCTTCCCCTATAGCCGCTCCATATTGTAAGGAAATTTCTTTTTTCTTATAAACTGACTGAGGTATAGTCAAAATGAATTTCCTAAGATCTCTTTCATCCACAGGTTCCATAATTAAAACTATGCCTTCTTCCTCAAACATCCAATCATCCTTTCACATACATTCCTAATATGGCTCAGTATTGCCTTTACCTGCTGAGTTCTAAACCCATTTACAAATAGTACGATACTCTTCATTCGATAAAACGCCCATTTCCCATAGTCATACTAATCACTCATCTAAAAATCTCCAAAATAAAAAGCACAAACCTTGACACATCAAGAATTTGTACTTTTATCACATACGATTTCACATTCCTTTATCCATCTCATAAGGTGATATCTTCATCAACGGAAGGTTCTACCGCTGATGGCTAACTTTCACCTATCTTCCACATTTCTCTCTAAATCTCAAGGACGGAGTTTCATGTACTATGCTCAACTTCCTTACTTTTCTCTGCCCCCTTCTTTTTTGTTATACTTCTTATTTTTTTAACCGTACCAGTTAACCCTGTTGGGAAACCTAATAACACAATAATATATAGTAACCCAAGAAAGATCGTCCATCTCTCAAAGATTGGATACTGCGCTGCAAGTTCTGATAAATAATACTTTAAAAACTCAATAATCCCTGCGCCAGCGATTGCTCCAACTAATGTGCCAACTCCCCCAATCATTGTCATTAACAGAGCATTTAAAGTCATTTCAATTGAAAAAACAGTTGTATTTACAAAGCGTAATGTGATAACAAATAAACCACCGCTAAGCGCTGCTACTACTCCCGCAACTATGCTCGCAATAATTTTATAGTGGAGAATTTTATATCCAAGTGCTTCTACACGTTGCTCATTTTGCGAAATTGCCTTTAACACTTTTCCAATAGAAGATTGTGTAAATAAGCGAAGCAATAGAAAGATGACGACTAGACATATGAGTGTAATATAGTAAAATGTGAAACGGTCACGAAACATATCAGGTACACGGAATGTAAAGCCATCTCCTCCATGTGTGAAAGACCGCCATTTTTCAGCAAGTACAAAGAATAGTTGGGAAATCGCAAGTGTTAACATTGCATAAAAATGACTTTTTAATCGTAAAGAAAGCATACCGATTATATAACTGATTATCGTTGATAGTACAACAGCTATCCCAATACCGATTAAAAAGCTTGCTATAGAAACCTCTTGTCGATCTAGTAAGAGTGCAACACAATAAGCACCTATTCCAAAAAACATGCAATGACCGAATGAAACAATTCCTGTATATCCAAGAAGAATATCAAAACTCATTGCAAATATAGCAAAGATGAAAACTTGTGTAAACAAAATGAGTAAGCTCCGTGAATCATTTACGAAAGGGAATACACTTAAACAAATCAATACAACTAGCCCAAAATATATCCCGGCCCGATTAAATGTATTATTCACCTTTTCACCCCTTTTCACCAACGAGCCCCGTTGGCTTGACTACCAAGAAAAACAACAACATTAACATATTTATTGCGAGTGATAAATCAGGTAAATAATAAGCCGTAAACGCTCCAGCCAATCCAACAATTAAAGACGCAAGCGCTGAACCTTGCACGCTTCCCAATCCTCCGATAATGACAACAATAAAAGCTAAAATTGCATACTGCATACCCATTTCAGCGAAAATAACTCCTGAATATGGAGCAAGGAGAAATCCCCCTAACGCGGCCATTCCAGCCCCTAATAAAAAGACAAATGAAAATATCGCCTTTATGTTAATACCAAGAGCTTGAACCATCTCCTTATCTATTACACCCGCACGAATCATAAGACCAATTTTTGTTTTACGTAGTAACAACATCAGGCCAATATAAATAAGTACCCCAACAATAATAACAAACAATCGATACTTTATTAATATAATTCCATCAAATGTCAAGCTTCCTTGTAACCATGTTGGTAATTTAGCACTAATTGGATTCGGTCCCCAAAATACTTTTATACATTCACTAAGTACAAGCATTCCACCAAGTGTAACGAGAAGTTGTCGAACATGATTTCCATAAACAGGACGAATAAGGAATCTTTCTAAAACGAAACCAAGAAACATTCCCATCAAAATCGCACCTATTAATGCAAGTACATAGCTACCAGTCATATTGAATAACCAAACCCCTGTAAAAGCTCCCCAGGCAAACAATCCACCATGAGCAAAATTGAGTACACTCATTAAACCAAAAATAAGTGAAAGTCCCGATGCTAATAAGAAAATAAGCATACCTGTCGAAACGCCATTTACAAATAAGTTAACTAACACATCCACGTTCCATACCTCCTCCGTATCAATGTTAAGAAATCCCCAGATACTTATGACATGTTTCCTTATCTTCTTTCAGTTCATTCATTGGACCGTTATGCACGATTTTTCCATTGTCCATGATGTAAAAATAATCACCTATCTGGCTTGCCATCATAAAGTTTTGTTCTACAAGCAAAACAGTCGTTTTCTCTTTCATTTTCAAAATAGCCGACATTAACTTTTCAATCATAATCGGCGCTAATCCTTTACTTGGCTCATCAATTAATAGCAATCCATCACTATTAATGAACGCTCTTGAAATCGCCAGCATTTGCTTTTGTCCTCCGCTCAACAGCCCACTTTTTTTATTCCAATATTGTTTTAAATCTGGAAATAAATCGAGCATCCATTCTACCTTTTCTGCATATTCTATCCCTTTCTTTACTCCAGCGAGAGCAAATGTTTCTTCTACCGTTAAATCATGAAAGATCCCTTGATTCTCTGGCACATAGCCCATTCCTTTTCGCGAAATCAGATGAGTAGATAAACCATTTACTTTCTCATCACAATAATAAATTTCTCCATTAGAAATCCGATTAAACCCCATAATTGAACGTAAAGTCGTTGTTTTTCCAGCCCCATTTCTTCCGAACAATACGGTGATTGTTCCTTTCTCAACCATAAAAGAAACGCCTTGCAAAATATGAAACTGATCCAAATACGTTTCTATATTATCCACTTTTAATAGTGTCACCGTATAATCCCCCTAAGTATGCCGTTTGTACACGTTCATCCTTCATAATCTCTTCTGGTAACCCTTCGGCCAATAACTCGCCATGAAATAGTACAATTAAATGATCTGATACATGTAGAACCATATCCATTTTGTGTTCAATAAGTACAATTGTATTCTCACGATTTTTCTTTATATTCTCTATCACTTGAAGAATAGCTGGGACTTCCTCAACAGAGATACCCGCTGTTGGTTCATCAAGTAGCAATACATCTGTTCTGAGCGCTAGCAGCATGGCCAGTTCTAATTTTCTCTTTTCCCCATGCGCTAAATCTTTCGCTAGCACTTCTTCTTTTTCGTGAAGCAATACTGTCTTCAAAAGACGTCTCGCCTCTCCCATCTGCTGCTTGAATCGTGAGAAGTTTGGAAAAAAACTATAATAATCTTGAACAAACGACTGTACACTTAAGCGTACATTTTCAATCACTGGTAATTCCGGAAAAATATTTGTAAGCTGGAAAGAGCGTCCCATACCAAGGCGGGTTCGCTCTGGAATCGATAACTTTGTAATGTCACGTTCTTTAAAATAAATCTCACCTTTTGTTGGAGAAATCTGTCCACTTAACAAGTTAAATAGAGTTGTCTTCCCTGCTCCGTTGGGTCCAATAATAGAAATAAGTTTTCCTTTTGGTATCATCAAATTTACGTCTTTAATGACATGATGTTCTCCAAATGAGACACAAAGATTTCTAGTCTCTAACAAGTTCTTCACTCTATACCCTCCTCAAAGAATTCATATTTTCAGGGTGAAAAAGAGAAGTTGATGTAAAGAGAAATAACCTCCTCTCTTTACATCTTTTCATTACCGAATATTCAATCTATTTATTTTGAATTGGTGGCTCTGTTTCTTTCATTGTTAATTCTCGCTCTAGAACAGGTACTGGATAATCAACACCCTCTTGTTTTTGTAGCGTTACAGAATAAAGCGCTTGCAAAGCTTGGTGGTCTTTCTCTCTAAATTTCATTTTTCCTTTTGGTGTTTCAAATTCCATTCCTTCCATTTTCTTAATAAGCGTATCAACATCTGTATCGCCTTTTGTTTTCTTTAATCCTTCAACGATGGAAATTGCTGCTGACATTCCTCCAGCTGTAAACAAATCTGGAACTGTTCCATTGAAACGTTTCTTATGTTCTTCCACTAGCCACTCGTTCACTTTATTTTTCGGAAGTGTATGATAATATACTGAAAATCCTTGCATGCCCACTAATGCATCCATCGTCTTTAATGCTGGTATATCCGGTGCCCCCGTTGAAATCTTAATCCCTTGCGCTTCTACATTCATATCTTTTAATTGCTTCCATGGTGAATTCGCACCAGCCCAAACAACAAATAAATAATCTGGTTTTGAACTAATGATGTTTTGAATATTTGCAGTAAAATCAGTAGAATTCGTATCAGCATATTGTTCATTTACAATATTCGCCCCTAGCTTCTTCGCTCCCGCTTTAAATGCAGCAATTCCTTCACGACCAAAGGCGTTATCTGGAGCAAGTGTTGCAATCTTTACATCTTTCTTAGCGATGGATGCAGCACCAGCAATTGCATCTTGAGATGAATTTCTGCCTGTTCTAAAAATATATTTATTCCAGTTCTTCCCCGTAATACTATCTGCAACTGCAGGTTCAACAACCATTATTTTTTCATATTCTTCCGCTAGTGGTAACACTGCTAATGTATCACTTGAACTCGAAGATCCAACAAGAAAATCAACCTTGTCTTCCTCTAATAGTTTCGTAGCTTTTTTAACTGCTACATCCGCTTTTGTTTCCGTATCTTCTACAACAAACTTAATCTTCTTCCCATCTACTTTCCCTGTTCCGCCTGTTGCGTAATCTAGCCCTAGTTCAAACCCGTTTACCGTTTGTTTCCCATATGATTCAAGCGGTCCTGTTAACGAAGCAAGAACACCTACTTTAATCGTCTTCTCATCATCTGTACTTGCTTTTTCCCCTGAACATCCTGCTGTTACTAATAATGAACCAAGAATACATCCCGTAAACACCATTTTTAGCCACTTACGTTTTTTTGCTGACATTGTGATCCTCCCCATACTTTACTTTCTGATAGAATCAAATACGCCAAAGTAACCATCCGTAATCATGACTTCTTGTTTTTAACAATGTGAACTATGTTGTCAATAGAAATTTCTCGAAGTACCTCTACATTCGCCAGCCATTTCCAAATCCCTTCCAATACATTTGTAAATATTCATACAATTATTCGCATTATACATATCATCCCTTGAACAAATACATTAAAATAACTGTTCTCTTCCTCTAATATATTAGCCCTACAAAAAAGACTAACTTCCAAAATGAGTTAATCTTTTCCCCCAATCGCACTACTCTTAAGACTCTTTACGTAAAAAGTCTACTATTGCACGATAAACAGCATACATTTCGTAGTGATGTTTTTCAAAACTAGGATCAGCACTTGTTCTCACAATAACAAGGTTTTCTGGTTGGTTTATATAAATATTCTGCCCCCAAATTCCTATAGCAAGAAATTCTCCAACTATATAATCTGGTCCAGGAGTCCACCATTGATACTGATAATTATCAGTAAAATGAGATTGATTATCTTTCAGTAGATTATACCTTTCAGGTATGGTTGATTCTCGAATCCACTCTTGAGAAATAATCTGTTTCCCCTTCCAATTTCCATTATGTAAGTAGAGTAATCCAAATCTAGCAAAATCTCTCAACGTAGCATTCAAGAAAGAATAAGATATCATGCTCCCATCACTACCTATATTCCAAAATGCATGGGACTCCATTCCAAGCGGTTCCCATATTTTCTCTTGCAAATATTGTGCTAAGTTCCGTCCAGTTGCTTTTGCAATCAACATGCCTAACACTTGCGCATCTATACTTTTATAAGAAAATTTCCCAGAAAATTCTTTATACTTAAATTGATTTATATACTCATTTACACTCTTACTTGCAGTCAATGACGCTTGCATCAGCATATAAAAATCTGATGACAAATTATGATAATCTTCATTGAAATAAATACCAGAGCACATCTGTAGACATTCCTTAATAGAAACATTTTTATATCCGGAGTCCTTTAACTCTGGCAAATAAGCAATGATTGGATCCTTTACTGATTTAATATCCCCTTCATCAATCGCTATACCTACTAAAGCAGATAAAAAAGATTTTGCTACAGACCATGAAGTATTAAGAGATTTGCACGTATTTCCATGAAAGTATCGCTCATTTACAACTTTATAATCTTTCATAATGAAAAAGCCTGTCGCCGTCGTGTTTTTAAGAAACTCATCAAGAGTTGATTGTTTCCCATTATAGCTGTACGTAACATTCATATCCTTCAAATCATAATCAAATCGAGAAATATGTCCTTTACGTTTCACCTTTTGGGCTGGGTATACTTCAGAAAGATTACGGAAGTTTTCAATTGTTTTTTTCTTATCAAATAGTATATGAAAATCCACAAAACGCTTCTTATTTGTAGTATTTTTATTCCTTAAATTTAGTAAATTTTTTAAACCAACGGCTATTGAAGCTGGAATCATAATAGTTCTTTTAAAACTATATTTCTTATTCATCTTATTCTCCTTGGATCAAAGCATATTACTTTCAACCTTCTTAACCTATACTTAAAAAACTCATATTCACCCTAATAATGTCAATTATGAACAACACAGAACGATTACTCCCTAGTTAATTCTAATATAATCCACTTCAAAAACCCAAAGTATGCAGTGCGATTTACATTTCATGTATGAATCTATTCACAAAGCTCTTAGCTTCTTTAGAATTGGCTCGGTACGGTATTGGCGTGGTTGCAGTAGCAATCGGGTGTCATTGTCGATACACCCATCATTCAAGGCTATAACGATTCAGGGTTAATTGATGTAATGAAAACAAAAGTAACAGGAAATAAATTAACTCAACCTGAGCAGATCGCAGATACTGTTTATCTTATTTCATTGGAAGAAGCAAGTTTAATTAATAGTAGAGTTGTTATAGCATATGAAGGTTACGCTTCCTTTAAATAATATTAACTTTCCAATCACTATCATTTTTATACATGCAAAAGCAGCCTAGAATCTATAATTCTACGCTGCTTTTCTATATCAACAAAAATTATGAAATCGAGTTACTCTCTAAACCACCTAATCCTTCTGCCAATTGTTTCTTATCTAAACTCTCACCAATAATCACCAAGTTTGTGGGAAACCCAAAGTCCTGTTCCAATAAAATTGGTACACCAAATGAGTATTGTAATAAGTGCGGATATTTATCTCCATGAAATTTTACAAATCCTTTTACACGATAAATTTCCTGCGATAAATTGGAAAGCCATTCATATAATTGATCTTGATCGATTGATTTTGTAAATTGATATGTCATCGTTTGTATATGTAAATGCTGCTTCATATGTAATGTTTCATGTTCTTCATTTTCTGTAAGTTCCACACCTTCTATATCCTCTAAAGATATATTACAATACTGTGTTTCATACAATTTCGCATGTTTATTAATTGCTGCTACTTCTTCTAAAACTTTTTTCTTCTCCTCATCTTTTAATAAATCTGATTTATTAATGAGGATATGACTTCCGTATTTGATTTGTTCATTTAAAAGTTGTTGAATATTTTTACTTAGTGTATCACGATTTAACCATCTCATTGCATCTAATACAACAACGATGGATTTCACGTCAAGATAAGGAGCTAAAATAGGTGACAAGCATGCATCTAATACTTCAATTGGGTGAGCAACTCCTGTTGTTTCTATATAAATTACATCTGGTCTCTCTTGTTGATATAAAGAATGTAACTGAATCTCAAGTTCATCTTTTAACGTGCAACAAATACAACCTTTTAAAAGTTCTCTTAAAATATTCTCTTTCCCTATAATATCTGTATCTACCGAGTATTCTCCTATTTCATTCATTAAAACAGCAACTTTTCGATTTTTCTTCTTTTCTGCTAGTAGTAAATTTTGTAGCAATGTGGATTTCCCACTTCCTAAAAAACCACCTAATATATGAATTTCTACTTTACTCATATGACCGACCATCCATTTCTATGCTTTTAATATACTTTAAAGCGTAATTATTACGATTTATATTTATTATTTTATTAAAATAACTGCAATTTGTAAACAAAACACTCCGGTTGTTTTGTATTCCTATATATATTTCGGATGCTCTGTCTTCATAAGTATAGTATGAATAATATAAATTATCTGTTCCATTGTTAATGGATTCAGCATCCTAATTTTCTTCTCTTAATAAAGATTACATTCAAGAGAGGATACTTATGTTTCATTCCCTATGATTCACAACTATATAAACGGATGTATTTTGAAATACTTGAATATCTTTTATGAAATGTAATAAACTAGGTTAGAATCTATAGAAGTAAGACATGTTCTTTCTTACATATCAAAATTACTGAAATAGCGAGGAATTATCATATGAAAAAAGGTATTAACCGTGTTGCATTAGTAGGAACTGGTGCAGTAGGATGTAGTTATGCTTACTGCATGATTAACCAAGGTGTTGCAGAAGAATTTGTTCTCGTTGATGTAAACGAGGCAAAAGCAGAAGGAGAAGCAATGGATTTAAGTCATGCAGTTCCCTTTGCTCCAGCACCAACAAGGGTTTGGAAAGGCAGCTATGAAGATTGTAAAGATGCAGATCTTGTTGTAATTACTGCTGGTTTACCACAAAAACCAGGTGAAACACGTTTAGATTTAGTTGAAAAAAATGCTAAAATCTTTAAACAAATTGTTCGTAGTATTATGGATAGCGGATTTGATGGTATCTTCTTAATTGCTACAAACCCTGTAGATATTTTAACTTACGTAACTTGGAAAGAATCTGGATTACCAAAAGAACGTGTAATTGGTTCTGGTACAACTCTAGATTCTGCCCGTTTCCGCTATATGTTAGGAGAATATTTCAATATTGACTCTCACAATATTCATGCTTACATCATCGGTGAACATGGTGATACAGAACTTCCAGTTTGGAGCCACGTATCAATCGGAATTCAAAAACTACAAACGATTCTTGAAAAAGATAATGACCTTAATCAACAAGATTTAGATGAAATCTTTATAAATGTTCGCGATGCTGCTTATCACATCATTGAACGAAAAGGTGCAACATACTACGGAATCGGTATGTCCCTTTTACGTGTAACAAAAGCAATCTTAAATGATGAAAATAGCGTATTAACTGTATCTGCATATCTTGAAGGTCAATATGGACAAAAAGATGTTTATATCGGTGTTCCTGCAGTCTTGAATCGTCAAGGTGTTCGTGAAATTTTAGAAGTTGAATTAAGTGAAGATGAAGAATTAAAGTTCGATCACTCTGTTCAAGTACTAAAAGAAACAATGGCTCCTATACTGTAAAATACATGCTAATTATGACCTTATAAAAAAAGCAATCCAAAATACTTGGATTGCTTTTTGCATAGCTTAAAAATTCATTCCGTATTTAGATCCGATTTCTCTCCATCGTACACTTCAAGCACATCAAGTAAAAAGATAAAGATTGGAATTCCAATAATGAGTCCCCATATTCCTAAAAAATGCTCTGAAAAGATAAGAACCATAAACGTATAAAAAATGGGTAAATTCGTTTTTGCGGACATAAATTTCGGATTTAAGAAGTAACTTTCAATTGCATGAATAACTGCAATAAAAATTAATATGTATACGACATATGCAATTCCACCAATATTATACGCAATGATACAAAGTGGAAATAGTGAAATAATAACACCTGCAACAGGAATTAAACCAAGCAAGAATATCATAACTGCTAATACAAGTAGCTGCGGGAAACCTAAAAATACTAGTGCAATGACAGAAAGAATACAGTTTACAACGGCAATTAAAAACTGTGCCTCAATGACTTTTCCAAATGAACGCGCAAATTTCTGACCAAAGTATGCAATTTCCTCATAAAAAATACTAAGTTTACTATCCTCAAATTTTGATGTAAAAACAATGATACGCTCTTTTTCTAATAAGAAAAATAAACTTAAAATAAGGGAAAGTAAAATTTGTAAACTTATCTTTCCAATATTCGCCAAAGATTGATAAATAACATCCACACCTTGTTCAATATATTTTGATACTTCCATCTGATTAATTGCAGAAAACACATATCTTATCATTTCATTATCAGGGGGATTTTTAAAAAACAATTTGAACTGGTAAATCAATTGTGAAATTTGTATCGTTAATACAGGCAAATATTTATATAACGTAGCAACAATAAACGTAACTAAAACAATGTATAAAAAGGCGATAATCACTTTCCTATTTATCCGTACAAAACGATTAAGTTTTTCAGAAATAAATCTTTGAAAGCGATCCATTAGAAACGTAAGGATAAAGGTAATCAATATTAAATTAATCATACTTTTTAGCCCGTATAATATAAGGGCTAAAATGACTAATATAAGAAGCCTCTGAAACCCTCTACTTTGAAAGAAATTTTTCATTTGAATCATTAAGTCTCACTCTCCCCCTTCGACGGATGGAAATTCCATATATTCATGAAAGTACTAACCGTTTATTTGTTACTATATTAAGACATTTTATGAACTTCTAAAGACAATCTTTCTCACTAATTTGAAAGTGTCCTCTTTTTCTTTTTAATTGTCTTATTTTCTTATTCCATATCAAAGCGTAAAACTATATTAGTATATACATCACAACACACAATCTTAGTCTTTTTCATTTTTTGGATAACTACTGATATACATAACCTATTCAAAATAATTCTATCATTTTCTGATATTTTAAGAGTTTTTATTCAAAATACAGAAACAAATAAGCCATAACTAGAAACTTCCATCAGCGGGGGCTTCATCTGCCACCTAACTTCTTTTCTTGCACTGAATTTTGAGGGGGGATTACTGCCCGCAAATAGCGAGATAAACGTATGATTCCTGACTACTATTTTATTTCCTTATTTCCGCTTCATCCGCTTTGCTAGTAACTCCTTTACTTGATTATACGTTAACCCAGAATTTTTATTTAAACGTTTCACTTCATAAATATCTGTGCCTACAACTGTATATTTCTTCTCTTTATTCATAATTACACATCCTTTTATAAACTTTCATTGAATCGAGCAAATATTATTTATTATAGTTCTTCCCTAAACGAAGAGTTCATACTCATACCATAACAAATTAAGTATTAGTGTACCTGAACAATAAAGTGAAACTTTAATCAGTGGGGTTTTTCTTCATCCCCCACTGATTATTAGTTGAACCAATCGGGCTTTTACGGGCAGTTCATCCCCACCTAACTTCTTTGCTTTTGCCAAATTTTGAGGTGGGGGTCTTACTGCCCGCTAATGCGGGATAAAGGTTTTTAATTACAAATAAAGTCGTTTAATTTACAATAAAGTTGTTTCATTCTTTTATTGCGCAGTAAAATACAGACTGTGCACAAGACATCACACATGAAATCCTCCCACATCAACGGTGTTATAGTATTGGTCGGCAGAACGGTATTTGTCATTTTTTAGAATGCCTTCGGTTTTAAAACCAAATTTCCCATAAAAGATTAAACAACTTTATTTATATTTTTCAATTAATCCTTAAAATCATTTACATAAAAAAAGAAGCTATTTGTCAAAACAGCTTCTTTTTCTGCTATATATATTTATACTTTCAGTCGTACATTTTAATAAAATTTCACTACATCTTCAGTAGGTAAGAACGTTCTTTCTCCTGGTTGTTCATTTGGCTCACCAAATGGCATTTGTGCTACTAAGCTCCATTCTGCTGGAATATCCCATGTTTCTTTCACTTCAGCATCTACAATTGGATTGTAGTGTTGTAATGATGCTCCGATTCCCTCTGCAGATAATGACATCCAAACAGCATATTGTAACATTGCACTCCCTTGGTGAGACCAATATGGGAACTGCTCCTTATATAAAGGTGCATTTTCTTGCATTTGTTTTACAGTTGCTTGATTTTCAAAGAATAATACTGTCCCCACTCCATCATGGAAACCTTTTAGTCTTTCAACAGTTGCTTCAAAATTTTCTGCTGGCACACGCGCTCTAAGTGTTTCTTTTACAATATCCCAGAACTTTTCATGCTCTGCATCCATTAATACAACCATACGACCACTTTGCATGTTGAAAGATGATGGTGCGTGTAAAGCTGTTTTTAAAACATCTTGAATTCTTTCTTTTGTAATCGTAGCATTTTTTGTTACTTTACGGATTGAACGACGGTTCACGATTGCATCTTTTAAATTTGTTCTAGTTACTGACATGTTAATTCCTCCAAGTATATAAGTTGTATAATTTATTTAAACAAATAGATTTGATTCTTCAATTGAAGACAAGTATTAGCAATATCCATCAGTTGTACATTGCATTCCATCAAATGAATTTGTTTTTCCCTTTTGTATTTCTTTATCAATTACTCTTTCTAGCATTTCCTTACTAGCAAGACCTTGAATTACTTCGTCTCCAATCATTACCGTTGGAACAGCCAGAATATTTGCTTCATCATATGCGTGTTGGATTGCTTTTTGATGTTTCTCTTTATATTTACGAGTTATTAAAGCTTCTTTAAATTCAGCTTCAGGAAGCCCTACTTCACCTGCTAACTTTGTTAGTACATCTATCTCTTCAATATTTTGTTCTTCCTGGAAAAATGCTGTAAACACTCGATGATGAAAAGCATTTTCCAAACCATGTTCCTTCGCAAATTGATATCCTTCAAACGCAAAGTGTGTATATGGATGAGGTGAAACACGTGGTAAACTCATCTCAACTCCTAACTTTTTCGCAGTAGGAAGAATAAACGAATCCCAAGAACTTAATTTATCTGGTTCTTGCCATGGATCAATTTTTGCATATGGACTTGGACGTAATTCGAATGGCATCCATTCAATTTCTACATCTTTTTCCTTAGCTACTTCATCCAATGGGCCCTTTGCCAAAAAACAAAATGGACAAATAAAATCAGAGTACACTTTCATTTTTACAGTCATATAATTACACCTTACCTTCATTAATTGTCATTAGTTGTAACCAAAGTGGTTACATTTATATAAAAAAAATATGCACTCTCTTTTTTATAGAACTTGGCATGTTTCAATCCTTATTTCAAGCATTTATTTTCTCTTGTAACGATTCAAACAAATTCTCCATCGTGATATTTTTTAAAACTTCTTCCATTGCAGATTGCGCTTGAACCAAAACCACTTCTAATACAGCTTGAATATTTGCTCCAATTGGACAATCTGGATTGGGTTGTTCATGAATATGAAATAACTTATCTGCCTCAACTACATTTACTGCATGATACACATCTAATAATGTAATCTCATTTAAATCCTTTAATAGTTCAGCTCCACCTGGCCCTCGATTTACATAAACAAACTCAGCCCGTTTTAAGTCAGACATTATTTTTCGAATTACAACCGGATTTGTATTTACACTCTCAGCGATAAATTCTGAAGTACAAATAGAAGATGAATTGTTTTTCAAAATAGATAAAATATGAACAGCTATAGAAAAGCGGCTACTAATTTTCATCATGATCACCACCTCGATGTAATCATTATAGTTACAACAAAAAAATAAGTCAATCCTTTTTATAGATTTTTTTGGACATTATTATAGTTAAAAACAAATAAGCATCTCATTATCATATATGAGACGCTCTTTATCATTCTGCGAATAGCCCTTGGAACTCTTCAATAAATAGTTGAACAGCTAGTGAAGATTCCCTTAATGAAGGAACAGCTAAAGCAATTTCCCTCCATACTTGAGGTGCTAATTCTTTCGTTTTGACATTTGGAGGTAAATTCGTTAAAGATAATTCAGCTAATATCGCTAAACCTAACCCCTCTTGAATCATATTTAAAGATGTTGTAACGGTAGACACCGCATACTCAACTCGAAGTGGTACACCTGCTTGTTTAAACATATCAATAATTGGTGGTTCGTATCCTCCCTTAAATAAAATAATTGGTTCACCCTCTAAATCATTTATTGTAATAGCTTCTTTCTCACAAAGAGGATGATCATTATGCAGGACAACAACCATTTTCCCCCTCGTTAACGGTACAATCTCCATTTCTTTATTGGGCAAAATAACAATTCCGACATCAATTACACGTGATAATAGCCACTCTTCTACTTCTTTCAGTGTTCCTTCATGGAGAACTAGCTCTAAATTCGGATATTTTTCACGAAAGATATTAATCATTCTAGGCAAGAAATATGCTGATGCACTTGGAAAGCTTCCGATTCGAATCGTCCCGACTTCATGCCCTTTCTCCATCGCAACCTCTTGTTCTACTTTCTCAACGCCATTTAAAATTTCTCGAAAATGAACAAGAATCCGATTTCCTACATCAGTCAGAATTAGACCTTTCCTTTTATCGCGTATAATAAGCGTTACACCGAGTTCCGATTCAACACTAGAAATAGCATGGCTCACAGCTGGTTGTGTCATATTTAAAACTCGAGCTGCCTTCGTAAAACTTCCTAGTTCAACTACTTTTATAAAAACTTGAAGTTGTGTAATGGTCATAACAAATTACTTATACTCCTTATAAAAAAGATTCATTTTATTTATCGTGTTCAATATCATATCATAGTGAAATGATATACAACAAGGAGGTATTATCGTGACACAGCTTTCACGAACAAAAACGGTCATAATCCTTTCATTTCTCGTTCTTATGTGGGGGATTAATTGGCCTTTATCTAAATTCGCTCTGCATTATACACCGCCCGTATTGTTTGCAGGAATTAGAACAATAATTGGAGGATTCATTCTACTTATTTTTGCATTGCCAAAATACAAACAGTTACATCTAAAAGAAACTTGGCATTTATACTTTATTTCAGCTCTACTCAACATTATTTTATTTTACGGACTACAAACTGTAGGGCTTCAGTATATGCCCGCTGGACTCTTTTCCGCTATTGTATTTCTTCAGCCTGTCTTACTTGGAATTTTCTCTTGGATTTGGCTGGAAGAAGCAATGTATGGCTTGAAAATTTTTGGTCTTATTCTTGGATTTGCGGGCGTTGCTGTTATTAGCTCTAGTAGCTTAACTGGACATATTTCTGTCATCGGCATCTTACTTGCTTTAGGATGTGCAATTGGATGGGCGCTTGGTACAGTGTTTATCAAAAAAACTGGAAACCGTGTAAACGCAATTTGGATGGTGACACTTCAACTTATTATCGGTGGATTTTGCTTAATTGGCTTCGGTTCAGAATTTGAAAGCTGGTCCAGCATCGCTTGGAGCATACCATTTGTAATCGTACTACTATTCATCTCAATCTTTGTTATCGCAATGGGCTGGCTCGCTTACTTTACACTTGTCGGAGCTGGAGAAGCAAGTAAAGTTGGTGCCTATACATTTCTTATTCCACTTATCGCAATTATTATAAGTTCTATTTTCCTACATGAGGCGATTACAATTAGCTTATTTGTTGGACTTCTATTTATTGTCGTAAGCATTTGCTTTGTAAATATAAAACCGAAATCGCTCATCATGAAACAGTCTATTGAACCCAAAAAATGTTAATAAAGTGAAACTTTAATCAGTGGGGGTTTTCTCCATCCCCCACTGATTATTACCCCTCACCAATCGGGCTTTTACGGACAGTTCATCTCCCACCTAACTTCTTTGCTTTCGCTGAATTTTGAGGGGAGAGTGTTACTGTCCGTTAATGCGGGATAAAAAAGAAAGAGCCTATGAACTGTACCCTATAAAATGGACAGTTTAATAAAAAGACCTTTAAAAATTAGGCACTTAACAGATGGTTCCGGTATTGTACCGGAACCATCTTTTTGAGTGTCCATTGATAACGATCATAATTATAATCTTGCATATACTTCTCGATTACCAGTTGAAGAGATTGGAATGTTTGACAACACTTGTAGTCTAATTCATCTTTCATATGACCGAAAAAGGATTCCATTGGGCACTATCTAGACAATTACTTTTTACAACTGGATACAAATATACATGCACCTATTGAAACGATAATAGAAAGAATGGATAAAATAATCGCGATTGTTTGTAGGCTTGTACTTTCTTTCTCTTTCGCATCAGGTGCTTTTAATTCTCCATGTTCCCCTGTTAGTGTTGTACCTTTTGTAATGGTAGTAAGTGAGTGCGGTTTATCTGCTTTCTCATCACCTGTCCACTCTGCAATATCTCCATCCTTATACTGTTGATATGCATCCCAAGCCACTTTTTGCTCTTTATCTGGATTTTTCGCAACAAAAGTAAATTGCTGAAATTGCCCCGGTAAAATACCTTCTCCAGTCGCTTCCCATATAACAGATTTAACCTTCCCAGATGTATCTTTTTGTTCATTGACTTTCCATCCTGGTACAGGTTCATACCGCTGGAACTCAACTCCCTCTGGGATTTTAAGGGTAATTTTGGTTGTTGCTATATCCTTCTCAACAGGTACCTTTATTGTATACGTTTCCCAAGAATCCACTCCAGAATTAGCCGGTTTCACCGTTACATGTGCACTAACAGGTAACGAGAAAAGTCCCATTGCAATTACTGTTGCCATCATTGTTGTTCCTAATTTTTTTATACGTTTCATTTCCCTATGACTTCTTTTTGATTATCTATAAGTAGCGGTTCGTAAGCTTCGCTTTACCGACCACCTACCATAAATTGAAAATCTGTATCAAAGCTATCAAGTTCTTTTGTTAACCCATGAACATGTATGTTCCATTTCCCTGTCATATTAATATACATTCCTTCTGCTTGATACGACCCTGATGAAACTGAAGAAACTCTAAACGTGCCTTTTCCCATATCCATGTCTAAAGATTTCGTTGTCAATACGATTTGCTCCATATTAGTAACAAGCTGTCCATTTGTATCCTTTATATCAATACGAAACGAATTCATCCCTACCTTATTTGGGCTTACATGTAAAGTAAGCTCATATCCATTATCAAGTTTTTGGCTCCCTATAAAAGGCCCAGTTGGCGGCATTGGTGGCGTTTGTACATTTGTTAAAAAAGCTACTATTATAAAAAGAGCTATCCCTATACCAAACTCGACTTTCACCGTAGCCCCCAATCTTTTCTGCCCTCTCATCCTTCCCTTCACATAATGAATAAGTCCCAATATCCCCATACCAATAAATAAAATAAATTTCATTAACAATGCTAATCCATAACTTGTATCAAATAATGAATGAATCGTTGGAATAAAGAATGTCGTATTAAAAAGACCGGTTATAAAAAGAAGAATGACCGCACATATTGCCCATAGTGAAAAACGTTTAATGGCATCCCAATACATCGTCCATTTCCCATTCTCATGGTCTTTAGGTAAAAGAAGAACAATTGCCGATAGTCCTCCAATCCATAATGAAGCTGCAAGTAAATGTAAAAAATCCATAGTTACAGCAATTTCTTTATACTTTAGACCATATGCATGACTATTCATTGCTTTCATAATAAGTAACCCAATAAAAAATAAGATCGGAATTGTCCATACTTTTAACGATGAAGGCTTTTCTCGTTTTAAAGCAACATATGTAACAGCAATCAGTGTTATTACGAGTACCATCTGAGCCGTCCATATATATCCAAAAACAGATAGTTGCAATGTTTCTTTTAGTAATGAAGGCTGGAATGCATCTATCCACGTAACATCAGCATTTATCTTTGCTTGTAAAGGGAGGCTAAATAGTAAACTAATGAATATGCCAAACAACGAAATCCAAATTAGTTTATTACCTCTTGATTGCACTTTACTCGAATTCCCCTTATATATAATAAGATTAAAAAATAGAACACCTATATAGAGAGAAAAACTTGTATATAAAATCCCTCTTTCTATCAACATATCCAACTGCGGGACATAACCAATTTCTTCGGCTTGTATATCACTCGTTCCCTTTCCCTCTGTTCCAATACGGAACGGAATGACCCCTTGAATGGGATGCCCATCAGCAGAAATAGCTTTCCACTGAATGGAATACGTACCATTTGGTATATTTTGTTCCACTCCAGCTTCTAATAATTTGGGATTCTTTTTATCAATATGAGCATTTTTTAAATCTACTCGTTTCCCTGAAGCATCCCTTACGAATACTGTATTAAAGTGTGAGGATTGAAGCATTTCATCAAATTCAATCCTTACAACGGAAGGTGCTTTTTCTAATGTTTCATTTTCTGCAGGATTTGATTTAACAATATAAGCATGAGCGGAAGCCGCGCTCGGTGCCAGTATCAGTAACACACATACCATTACCATCCAGATTCCTAGTTTTCTTAATACACTCACATTCATTTCACTTCTTTCTTTTGCATCACTATATTTCACTTGGAAGTTAATAAAGTACCACTATTTTTACTCTCTTTTTTTAGAAATTAACCTCATTAAATATCAAATAATAAAATATAAATTCTCATTATGAACTGTTCACACACCACCTTTAACTTACACTTATAAAGCTACTATTTATACAAACATAACTTATCTTTAGAAAGTTAGTTACGATTATAACACATAATATATAAATAAAAGTTTTTAAAAACGAAAAGAAACAATGAATCATTTGTGAAGAAAGTGTGAAATCCACTTTCATACAGCGTAATTCCTCACAAAAAAGGTATTACGCCAATGCATAACACCTTTTTGTTTTTTAATCAATATTATACAACCTACTCTATCTAATCGATGCGTTACTGCAATAAGTGTTGTCGCGATTGTCCAGGCTTCTAAACTTGCTGCCGCGACACCTTTTATCACACTTCATATACAAATTATTGTTCCTCTGGGTAATCACAATATTCGATAATTGTCCCCTCCGTATCTGCTGGATTGAGGTAAATTAATCTTCTACCATGCTTGTTTATACGGAGTGTATGCTCCAACGTTCGAATTCCTTGTTGTTTTAATTCTTCTAAAGCTTGATCCAAATTATCTACACGATAAGCAATGTGATGTACACCTTTTCCTTTTTGCTTTATAAACCTAGCAATTGGCGAAGTTGTATTATTCGTCGGCGCAAGTAACTCAATTCTATCTCCGTTCACTTCAAGAATAGCCACTTCACTCTCAACACCTATCGCTTCACTTATGTAACGATCTATTAATGTTCCTGATAAGACTTTTTCATAAAAACGTATACTACTATCTATATCACGAACAGCAATACCAATATGATCAATTTTTTTATTCATTTCGTTTCTCCTAGCTTCATTTTACTTCTTTTATAAAAGACATCTAATCAAATTGCCATCTATGAATGATCCAGATCTCTATATTTATTATACATCTAAATTATTATAAAAACTCTCGCTATTCATCTCCTATAATAATAAAAAAGTTATAGAAACGAATTCTATAACTTTTTTTGGTACATATAACTACTTATTTACTCTCGCTACGTTAGAATGAATTTCACCTTTCATTCGTAAATAACTAATCCCATATCCAATAAGTCCACCAATAATAGCTGGGAAAATCCATCCGAGCCCTACTTCATGCATCGGAAGAATTTGAGTGAACAGCTGATTAACTACTTGAATATTTACTCCAGCTACACCAAGTCCATCAAATAAACTTATAATAAATGTTACAAGTAAGCTTGCTTGATAAACTTCTGATCTCCCTTTAAATAATGGATGTAAAAACGTTAAGAAGATTAATACAATTGCTAATGGATATATAGCTGTTAATACAGGAACAGAAATAGCAATTAATTGTGTTAATCCTACATTCGCAACAATTGCACTAAACACAGATAACATAATCGCGATTTTTTTGTAAGATACCTTTGGAAATAATTTATGGAAAAATGAAGAACATGCTGAGACAAGCCCTACACTAGTCGTTAAACAAGCTACTGTAATCATTAATCCTAACAGTATTCCGCCATATGAACCAAAGTAGTAATTTGAAACCTTCGCTAACACTGCTCCTCCATTATCTAAATGTCCAAGCTTCGCTACGCTTGAAGCTCCCATATAAGAAAGCGCTGTATAAATAATCGCTAATGTCGTTGCTGCAATAATTGTTGCTTTTGCACAAACAACCATAATTTGTTTTTTCGTCTTCGCACCTTTTTCTTTAATAGCATTAATGATAATAATGCCAAATACGAAAGATGCAAGCGTGTCCATTGTTAAGTATCCTTCTTGAAAACCTTTAAAGAATGCGTGAGATGTATAATTTTCAACAGGTGCTTGCATATCCCCTATTGGGTGAATAAAAGCAACAATTACTAAAATTCCAATGAACGTTAATTTGATTGGCGTCAAGATTTTCCCAACAATATCGACAATTTTCGCAGGATTGAGCGAAAAAAAACATGTAATGCTAAAGAATATAATTGTAAAAATGATTAAAGGCATAGAACCTAAACTTTCTGGTACAAAAGGTTTAACACCAATTTCAAAGGAAACATTACCCGTTCTCGGTATAGCAAACAAAGGACCAATTGCTAAATACAAAACTGTTGTAAACACAACTCCGAAAACAGGATGAACACGACTTGCCAGCGATTGTAAATCCTCTTTACCTGAAATTCCAAATGCTAATACACCAAGTAACGGTAGTCCAACTCCAGTCACTAAAAATCCTGCATTCGCTGACCAAACATTCGTTCCTGCCGATTGTCCAAGCATCGCAGGGAAAATTAAATTTCCTGCCCCAAAAAAGAGAGCAAACAACATTAATCCAATAACTACTATGAACGAAAATGGTACTTTGTTCGTCATCATAAAACCTCCATTAAAAATAACGTATCTCATTTCCAAATTTAACTAATTGAAGATTCTGAATATTTAACTTAAAAGTTAGGTATTCTTTTCATTTATTATAGTCCCAAGGATAATATATTGCAATACTATTTTCTAACTTTTCTTTTTTTTTAGATATACAAATATTAATAGAGACTCAATTTTCCTGTTATTATATAATTCCGCATCAATATTTAAGAAGGTGTTGCGTATCATCACAACACCTTCCCTCTATCGTTATATAAACAGTTCTTTACTAATAAATAGCGAAATCAACATGTTTTCCAAGTAATAAAGATTTTTTATCTTTTATTATAAAGCAACATTTATATCTTTTTAACAAATTCAGATTTTAATTTCATTGCTCCAAAACCATCAATTTTACAATCAATATCATGATCTGCATCAACTAAGCGGATACTCTTTACTTTTGTACCGATTTTTATAACTGATGAAGTTCCTTTTACTTTAAGATCTTTGATGACTGTTACAGAATCACCATCGTTTAGTACATTTCCATTTGCATCTTTGATTACCTTTGTATCTTCACTATTTTCAGTTTCTGATTCTAAAGTCCACTCATGAGCACATTCTGGGCATACGAAAAGATTCCCATCTTCATAAGTGTATTCCGAATTACATTTAGGACAATTTGGTAAATTAGACATATTTTATTTCCTCCACTTGTTATCATTCTAATATATATGAATTATTTTCAATTTCCTTTTTACGACTTCATAAGAAAAACAATTACGAAGTTAAACTGTTTCTTATCCATTTCTCAAACTTCTATTTTTATCGAATTTCTTTCAATTTCTTAATAATCATGTTTGGTGTCGCCCATTCATCGCGATCAAAATCAGAGATAGACACTTCAATGTTTAAACGTTCTTGAAATTCTACTAATAAAGATACCGTACCAAAAGAATCTAAAATCCCTTCTTCAAATAATTGCACATCTGGGTTATCTTTTACGATATCATTTTCACATACTTCTTCTAAAATGTTTAATACTTGATCTTGAAATTCAGACATTATTTATTCTCCTTTATATCCATGATTTATAATACATTTCTTCTTAAAAATCTAGTGCATTAGCCTTATTATTTATTGTATTCCCTTCCTGGGATTGCTGAGAAAGCCCGGTACATTCACGAAAAGCGAAATGCTTACACTCTATACATTTTTTCGTATTTAAATGCTCTAGAGCGTAGTTAATCGCTTCTCCTGTATGATCAAAAAAGTTTTCTTCTCCAATCTCAGCGTATAATCCATTCTTGTCTAGAGTTGTTTTTAACTCTGATTGAACTCCCGAAATGAGAAGTACGCCACCTTGTTTTTTAAAATGCTGGACAATATTCCCAAAGTATGATTCTCCTGTTGTATCAATAAAAGGAACTTTTCCCATACGTAAAATTAAAACTTTAGGTTTATAATGAATGGTTGCTAAAATGTTTTGTTCAAACGTCTGAGCAGCACCAAAAAATAACGGACCTTCTATTGTATAAATACTAATTTGCGGACAATCATGAGCTTTACTTACCACATGTGGTAACAATTTTTCGTTCTTTTTTGTGTGATCAGGAAGCACTTTAGATATAACGAGCATATTGCTCATACGTTTTGTAAACAAAATAATAGCTAAAATAAGACCGATTTCCACAGCAGTTGTCAAACTAGTAAATACAGTGAGTAAAAAAGTTACAAGTAATACAAGGGAATCCCCTGTCTTCATTTTCAGTATGTGAACAAAGTGTTTTTGCTCACTCATATTCCAAGCTACTACCATTAAAATGGGAGCCATACTAGCAAGAGGAATATGCGAAGCATATGGAGCTAACAATAGAAGCGTAAATAACACAAATCCCCCATGAATCACACCTGACATCGGAGATATGGCTCCACTTTTGATATTGGTTGCTGTGCGAGCAATCGCTCCAGTTGCAGGAATCCCTCCAAATAATGGTGTAACAATATTAGCAATACCCTGACCAAACAGTTCTTTATTACTGTTGTGTTTACTATTTGTCATACCATCTGCTACGACAGCAGATAAAAGGGATTCAATACCACCCAGCATTGCAATAACAAATGCTGGACCAATTAACTGTTGTATCCGTTCTAATGTAACTTCTGGTATACCAAAATGAGGAAGTGTATTTGGAATCGTACCATATGCTGTGCCAATAGTAGGTATATGCCCTGAGAAAAATATAATTGCAATTACAGTTGAAACTATAATCCCTACTAATGAACCTGGTACTTTTGGAAAAATTTTTGGTGTTATAAGTATAGTGAACAAACAAATCAAGGCAGTTAAAACACTGTAAAAATTAGTAGTATCAATATGAGTAAAGATTTCTTTTAAGTTCGCTATAAATTCTTCATGTTTTTTGATACCCGTTAAACCTAAGAAACTGGAAATTTGTCCTGTAAAGATAATGACGGCAATACCTGACGTAAAGCCAATTGTTACAGGACGCGGAATAAACTTAATTAAAGATCCTAGCTTAAAAATCCCCATAAGACATAAGATAATTCCAGCTAATAAACCAGCAAGTAGTAAATCTTCATACCCATAGGTAATAACAATCCCTAAAAGAATAGGAACAAAAGCACCTGTAGGTCCTCCTATTTGATACTTTGAACCACCAAATAGCGAAATGAGTATCCCGGCAATACATGTTGTATAAATCCCATACTCCGGCTTAACACCAGAGGCTATAGCAAAAGACATTGCAAGTGGAATCGCGACAACTCCTACAATCATTCCAGAAAGAAGATCCTTTTGAAAATGTCCCAATGAATATCCTTCAAATCTTCCTGTAAATAACCCTTTCATTACAAACCCTTCTTTTCTATTTTTAATAAATCTAATTTCTTCTGAAAGAATATTTTCTTTTGATAAATTTGAATCCTAAATGTATGTTTCATACTTTTGTACAAGAGTTCTTTATCTCGTTACAAGAAAATATCAGCCTAGTATTGGCTATACGTTTTGCTTAAATGTCGTTCTAATTTCCCTATGTCTCCACCTTCTTGCATGTAGGATTTTAACCTTTCTGCTAAAAGTAATCCATCTCGATTATTTAATTTTTTCATATCTATAAACGATGTAACCTTTACTATATCTGGGGTAATATCTCTACGAAACATTTGTCCTGGAACTTCATTCCAGAAACGATTCCACTCGTCCAATATTCCGATTTGATCAAATAAAAAACATTGCATCCCACATAGCCAAGCTGTGCAAGCTGTATTTCTCTTTTGACATCCTACTCCTTCTTGCAAATGTTCGCATAAAAAACAACAAGAATTCCCACTTTCAATACAAACTTTACAAACGTGATGAGCTCCTATTGAGCGAAATAGTTCCATTCCGTATTGAATAATATCCTCTTTCTTAACTTCAATACTCAATCTAATCCTCCTTACTCATCACTTCACGTTCTGTTTCATCCAACTCTTCTAACATTGAAATTGTATCGATTAAATGGTTGTTAAAAATTTTCTTAGCAACTACCAGTAAATCCACAATCATAGGATCTCGCAAGGAATATAAAACTCGTTTTCCATCTTTCGTACCAACAACAATGTTCTTTGAGCGTAGTACACTAAGTTGTTGAGAAACAGCTGAACCTTCTTTATTAAGAATCGTTTGCATTTCATTTACGCTTTTTTCGCCCTCTGATAATAATTCAAGAATACCTATTCGCAAAGGATGTGATAAGGCTTTAAAAAAATCAGCTTTAAATTGTTGCATTTCGTTTCCCATTCAAACGCCTCCGTTATTTATCCTTAATTTGAAAAATCATCATATACATCTTCAAATGTTTGAATATGTATATGATACTTCTAAAACTTACAAGTTTCAATATAAATTTTGAAACTTTAAAAACCTAACTGTTTTTTGTACCAGAACAAAGTTCCTTATTTTAATTCGATAAGGTTTTTAGTATTAGTTTGATAGGAATTGAGACAAACAATTTATCCATTATTTTCTTTTAAATCATTGCGTCTATTCTCATTTATAATTCCCTCTGAGTGAAATATTTCAAACGAAAAAACCTCGCATCCTTAATGATGTGAAGTTTTAAAATGAGGACAGTATATATTCAAATTTGACTTTGCCACGTTTCTTCTACCCTCATTTGTTGCCTAACAAGAAAAGCATGACATTTCGCTGTCATGCTTTTTTCATGCATTTTATAATAACTCATTTAGTAAAAAATTTTTTTATCTTTTACTTTTTGATATCCATAAGATTCACCCTTTCCGAAAAGCTAACTAAAGAAAACACAAGTTAAATACTGCTGTAAATTCTATTAATTAACTTATAAGTAACATTAATTTTTCATTTCTTTTCTCCCGTTCTTCTTTAGCTGCTAGGTCGTACTTTTTTAAAAGGTGAAATATTTCATTTAATATTTTCTGTGAATGATTGCTTTTTAGAAATTCATGTAAGTCTTTAACCAAAAATTCGGATAAAAAATATTGCTGCGTTTCAAGTTTATTGATTACATCTTCAAAAGAATGATCTATATTACACATTCTATTAAAATCCCTCCTTATATCCCTCTCTTTTAAAAGTTCCGTTCTTTTACTATGTTGATATTTAATTTCCATTTGTAGATAAGATCTTGAGCTAAAGATGTAAACATCTCTCCAACAAGCGAATCTTCGTCATATACGGACGAACCTTTATTTTCTTCAGGCTTTGCAAAAGGTATTTGTGCCATCACTTCTGTTTGCAGTTGTTCTGCTAACATTTCGCCGCCACCCTTCCCAAAGAGATAATTCCTTGAACCATCTTGTTCCTCATAATATGCCATATTCTCAACGATACCTAAAATATCGTGTTTTGTATGCTTTGCCATTACCCCTACTCTGGAAGCAACAAACGAAGCTACACTATGAGGAGTCGTAACTATAATTTCCTTCGCATGAGGAATCATCGCAGCCACATCAATCGCGACATCTCCTGTGCCAGGAGGCAAATCAAGAAGAAGATAATCTAATTCTCCCCAATGAGTATTGGCAATGAAATTTTGAATCCATTTGTTTAACATTGGCCCTCGCCACATAACTGGGTTATTACCCTCTGTAAAAAATCCCATTGACATAATTTTAACGTCGTGGCTAACGACCGGAATCGCTGTCTGATCTATCATTATTGGCTTTTGATTAGCTTCCATCATAGCAGGGATACTGAATCCATATATATCTGCATCTAAAATCCCAACCTTTTTCCCCATACGGGCTAAAGCAGTAGCAAGGTTAATCGTCACAGTTGATTTTCCGACTCCACCTTTTCCACTTGTCACAGCAATAAAACGTACACCTGAATCTGATCGCAATATACTAGGCATGCCGGTTTCCGTTCTAGAATTTTTCTTTAAAGTTTCTGTTAATGCAGCCCGCTCTTCCGGTGTCATGGAGCCGAAAGTCAAAGACACCTTAGAGGCTCCAATGTTCCGAAGAGAGTCTTCAATATCTTGTTGAATTTTTGCCTTTAATGGACAACCTTGAATCGTTAAAATAACTTCAAGGTAAATATGTGTGCCGTCAATTTGAATATTTCTTACCATGTTTAATTCCACGATACTTTTGTGCAACTCTGGATCCTGAACATGGCTTAGAACTTTCATAATTTGTTCATGAGTAAGCATAAATCTCAGTCCTTTTCATTTTTATTTGATAATTTTTAGTACAAACAACATTATCCTCCACTTACAGGTGGCATAAACGCAACGTTATCTCCGGATTTTACAATATGTTCGTCAGTTACAAATTCTTCGTTGATAGCCACCATGACTCTATCCAACGATTGTAAATGATAACTATCTTTAAGCCATTCTTTTAATTGATGAACACTAATCTTTTGTTTTTCTATTATTACTAATTGGTCTGAGCCGACTTCCTCTCGCAAATTTGCGAACAGTAAAATTGTAATCATCTTCTCACTCTTCCTTCTTTGGTTCCCCTTCCGGGTACGGCGTATTTTCAAGCTGATCTCCAATCCACTTTGTTCCATCTTCCCAAAATTCTTTTTTCCAAATTGGGACGATTTGTTTTATGCGTTCAATTGCGTATTCATTCGCTTCGTAGGCAACTTTACGATGCGGCGACGACACTGCAATTACAACTGCAATATCCATTATTTCTAGTCGTCCCACTCGATGTATAATTGCTATCTTTGCACCCGGCCAACTCTTCTTAATTTCTTCACCAATTTGAGTAAGCATTTTTATTGCCATTGGTTTATACGCTTCATACTCTAAATGCAAAGTTCTTTTTCCCTTTGTCAATTCTCTTACTGTTCCAATAAATGTTGTAATGGCACCTGCTTCTCTTCTTGCTACCTTATTCGTTACTTCTTCGACTAAAATAGGAGTTTCTACAATTTCAAATAATACTTGTCCCATCAACATGATCCTCCTCTTGTTTTAAAGCTCTATTATTTATCCCGCTATTTGCGTGCAGTAAGACTCCACCTCAAAACTCAGCGAAAACAAAAAGGTTAGGTGGGAGATCAACTGCCCGTAAAAGCCTGATTGGTTCAACTAATAATCAGTGGGGGGCCATCCCCCACTGATTAAAGTTTCACTTTATAGGATGGAATAATATTGATCCAAGGCCATTCACTGCCTTGATTATCTTCTAATAAGAGAACCTCTACGAACATCCCTTTCTTATATCCTCTTGTACCGCCTGGGAGTACGATAAAAGCATTTGATTCAGCTAATGAAGAAACCGCACTAGACTTATCAAACCCTGATGGATAGGCGATTACTTGTCCTTCGTTATATTTGAGCTTTGCTCGTACAAACCTTGTAAATGGATTAGGTTTTAAAAAATCTTCTCCTAGTAATGCTTTTTCTTTTTTTAAATGTGGCTTTTCACTAAACATATAGGTACGAATGCTAGGTCTTACGAATAACTCAAAGCCTACATAACAAGCAGAAGGATTACCTGATAACCCAAATAATAGTTTTTTATTTAATTGTGCTACGGTCGTGACGCTACCTGGCCGCATTGCAACTTTGTTAAAAAGAACCGATGCCCCTAATTTTTCGTATATAGCTGGCAAATAATCATAATCCCCTACCGAAACACCACCTGTTGTGATTAACATATCCACTTGACTTAACGCTTCTTTTACGGCTGCGTGGCACGTATCAAAATCGTCACTAAACTTACCAAAGTATTTCACTCTTCCCCCTGCTCTTCGAATTTGGGACAATATCATGTACGTATTACTATTTCGAATTTTCCCAGGTTGTAGTAATTCATTTACATCAAGAAGCTCACTCCCAGTCGCCAATACTCCAACTACAGGCTTTTTTGCAACTGGCACTTCGCTGTAACCAAATGTAGCAAGGAGAGCTGAAATACCTGGATTAATGTAAGAACCTCTCTTCGCAAGAATTGTCCCTTTACGTGTATCTTCACCTTGAAAGGAAATATTTTCTCCTTTTTTGAATGAGCGTTTCACTTCCATATAGGCTTTACCGACATCCTCATATTGACGGGTCAGTTCCAGCATCACAACTGCATTACATCCTTTTGGAATTTGTGCCCCCGTCATGATTCGAACTGCTTGAAATTGACCTACCTCTTGAGGAAATATGGAACCTGCCCCAATTTCGCCAATTACTTCGAACAAAATTGGATTCTCATAACTTGCCCAGGCAGTATCTTCTGCCCTAATAGCAAATCCATCATATGGTGAGCGATTGAAGGAAGGAACATCATGATCAGCTATTAAATCCTCTGCTAATGTACGCCCATAAGCTAGTTCAAGTGGCAGTAGTTCTTTTAAACCACGATTGGCAAATTCCATTACTTTATGGACGGCCTCTCCAAATGCAATCGGTATTCTTTTTTCCATCATTCCCCTCACTCCTTCTGTTATCCTAATAAACGATAGTATATTTGTTTCGCTTTTTGAATTTCATTTGTCCCGTGAATAAATACACGACCATCTTGAAAAATGACCACACGATAATCCTCTAGTTGGCAAGATAACAAATACGGGTTTCGATCTACTTTCCCGTGTTTTTTTAGTTGTTTTTCTAACTGGTCAAAGTTGTAACAACTATTATGCATCGGTCTAATTTGAATCGTATTTCTTCCGCATAAAACAACTGTCTTTGTTTGATTTTCATAAGATAAATAAGGATAAGTTCTATGCGGTCCGCACGAAGGACAATTGTCCGCTTTTATTTTTCCTAGTTTGATAGAATGATGTTGATTACTCCATATATCAAACATTAAAAAAGTTTTTCTAATTGCTGCGAAATCTTCCACTAAAATTTTAAATGCTTCTGTCACTTGATATGCTGCCACTATTTGGACAGCGGGACTAATAATTCCAACTGTGTCACACGTCGCTCCTGTAACTGGAACACTTTTAAGTACACAATGTAAGCACGGTGTTTTCTTTGGAATAATCGTATAGCTCATGCCATACCCCCCGACACAAGAACCATAAATCCACGGAATATCATATTTTTGTGATAGATCATTTATCACAAATCGAATATCAAAATTATCTGTTGCATCAATGATTATATCGACATCGCCTAACAAAGCTTCCATATCTTCTATTCTTGCATCCATCACGAAAGCATTAATCTGTACCTCTGAATTGAT
Organism: Bacillus pseudomycoides DSM 12442; assembly: GCF_000161455.1. Taxonomy (GTDB): domain Bacteria; phylum Bacillota; class Bacilli; order Bacillales; family Bacillaceae_G; genus Bacillus_A; species Bacillus_A pseudomycoides. Next base: position 1,717,207 of record NZ_CM000745.1, on the reverse strand, counting down.
TTGTTTCAACCGATTTTGAGCTGCAATTGCTTTTGGTAATTTTTCTATCGCATCTTGTTCAACATAAAGCTGTTGCCGCTGTAAATTACTCCATTCTACATAATCACGATCAATAATCGTTAATTTTCCAATACCTGCACGTACAAATGCCTCTGCACTTGCACTTCCTAATGCACCTGCCCCCACAATCAACACATGCTTATTTCTAATCTTCTCTTGTCCTTTACTTCCAATAGGAGTGAACAACTGTTGACGTGAATACCGCTCTATCATTAGATAGCCTTCCTTTCATGTACATACTCATCATTTAATTAAAAAACATGCTTCATATTCGATCATTTTCTCAATACATCTTTCTCTGTAGCACTTTGTTTCTGATAACAAGAAAAATAAGCAAACCCAACAAATCCAGCTCCACCAATTACATTTCCGATAAAGACAGGAACAAAGTTTTTAGCAAGATCCATCCACGTAAGATGACCAGCAAAAATAACTGCTGAAATAACAAACATATTTGCTACTACTTGCTGAAATCCAATTACTACAAAGGCCATAATCGGAATCCAAATTCCAACAATCTTTCCAATCAAATCGTTCGTTCCATAAGCTAACCAAATCGCAAGGCAAACGAGCCAGTTACAACCAATTGCTAAAATTAACGTTCTCCCAAACGATTCATGTAACTTATCTTGAGCTATCGCGATCGTTTTATTTAAATACGCCCCCTCTGTTAGCCCGCCAAGGTGGCCGAAACAATAAGCTACGAAAAGTGCACCGACAAAGTTAGTTAAAGTTATCCAAACCCAGTTATTCAACACATTTTTCAATGAAATTTTTCGTGCATAAAGTGCCATGGACAGTGACATCATGTTTCCCGTAATTAATTCTCCTCCTGCTAAGACTACGAGCATAAGACCTATAGGAAAAACCGCTCCTCCTATAAAATTTACTAAACTTCCCCATTGCTGAGGTACATTGCCTAGAACGCGAATATTAAGCAAAAATCCTAACGAAATGAATGCTCCTCCTAAAAATCCAAGAATAAGCATTGCGGATAGCGATTGCCTTACCTTTTGAACACCGGATTCAATCACAAGCTCAGCGATTTGTTCCGGTTTATGAAATGACATAACCAATTCCTCCATTTTTCCAATTAAAAAAGCAGCTTCAAAAACCCTTAACATAATAAGGGTTTTTGAATGCTGCTTAATCTCCCTGCATTTCTCTTACAGAGATATCAATCATCACTTTTACTATACAATAGAAAATCTGCAAAACTTGCACACTTTCCACTACTTACTTTAACAAAAAGAAGCTACGAACAGCCTTCTTTCATAGTGATTTCTCAACCACCAATATGCGACATTTCAATTTTCGGTAATGCTTTTTTATTTGTATTACTTAGCCGTTCATCTGAATAGCGATCTGAACGATTATTCCAAATGTCACGAATAACATCAGTAATCTCCTCATCGGTATATCCAGAGCGAAGTAATTCTCTAAGATCGTTTCCTTTAGAAGCAAACAAACAAGTATATAATTTTCCTTCTGCAGAAATACGAGCTCTTGTACATGATGAACAAAAAGAATCTGTTACAGATGAAATAATTCCTATTTCCTCATCGCTACCGATATAACGATAGCGAGTAGCAACTTCACCAGGATAGTTCGCTTCAATTCGTTCAAGCGGCATAACTTTATGAATCATCTCTAATATTTCTTGTTTAGAGACTACCTCGCCTAATTCCCAGCCGTTAAAATTTCCGACATCCATATATTCAATAAACCGAAGAATATGCTTATTCTCTTTAAAGTATTGCGCCATCTGAACGATGTCTTGTTCATTTTTTCCTTTTTGAACAACCATGTTCATTTTAATTTTCATCCCGACTTCCGCTGCAACCTGTATTCCTGCAAGAACCGTTTTTACTTTACTTCTATTCCCATTTAAATAAGAGAAACGCTCTTCGTCTAAAGAATCTAAACTAACTGTCACACGCGATAAACCCGCCTTATATAAATCCGGAGCAAACTTCTTAAGTAGTGATCCATTTGTAGTTAAACCAATATCCTCTACTCCATCAATCTTGTTAAGTCGCTCGATTAATTCAGGAAGGTTTTTCCGAAGTAAAGGCTCTCCCCCAGTAATACGCAACTTTCTTACACCTAAAGAAACGAAAATACGCGCTATCCTTTCAATTTCATCAAAAGATAAAATTTTATCATTAGACAAAAAAGAATAATCACGACCAAATATTTCCTCTGGCATACAATATCGACAGCGAAAATTACAGCGATCGGTAACAGAAATACGTAAATCCTTTAAAGGACGGTGCAATTTGTCTAATGTGACGGATTTCATGTTTATTGCCTCGCTTCTACATATTTTATAATTCCGTACAAGTTTTATTTAATATTTACAACCCGCTCTGGATGAGTATATACATTTAAAGATTGATTCCGAATGAAACCTATTGTAGTAATCCCCAATTCTTCTGCTAGCTGCAATGCTAACTCAGTTGGAGCGGATTTTGACAATATTATTTCACAGCCAATTTTCGCAACTTTCAATAGAATCTCTGAAGATATACGGCCACTAAAAACAATAATTTTATCACCAATAGAAATGTTATTTTTTAAACAATAGCCGTAAATTTTATCTAAAGCATTATGTCTTCCTATATCCATTCGGCTTAAAATAATCCCATTCACATCGCATAAAGCTGCATTATGAACGCCGCCTGTATGTTGAAAAGTAGCCGCAGATTGCTGCATATCATTCATTAATCGAAAACAATCCTGAGTAGTGATCTTTACGCGAATATCATTCATCTTCTTCGCAGTCAGCGCATCGTTTGCGAAAACAAATCCTTGCCTACTCATTCCACAGCATGAAGTAATATAACGCTTATTTTGGATATCACGATAATAAGGATTGATTTTTGTCGTTTTTACATGTACATATCCTTCTTTCTCCTGTACCCATATTTCATCAATATCTTCATACTTTCGGATTATACCTTCAGAGGCTAAAAAGCCTATTACCATATCTTCAATATACTCTGGAGTACTAACCATTGTAACAAATTCCTGTCCGTTAATTTTAACCGTCACTGGAAACTCTGTTACAATGCTGTCCTCTATTTGTTTAAATTCCCCTTGTTCATAACGGAAAATCCCCCGTTCCACCTGTATCGATTTCACGATCAGTATCCTTCTCTCACGTTATATTTTTATCAAAGACAAAGACTGAAACTGCAATATCTTCTTCCACTTTCATATCCGAAAACAGATGAACTAATTTTGCCCCAACAAGTTCCTCCAAATGTTCACGAGAATTGACAGCATAAACCTCCTGAATCATTTTCGTTCGAGCCATATGAACCATTTCCGCACCATCCATAGTTCCCGAAATGAATTTCTCAGTAGGTGTCAAATTTCCATAAAGTGTGGCAATAGCCATATTCTCAGCAAATACAGTATGAATTCGTTCTGGTCCCTTTCCGAACAAATCTTTTCTAAGCTTTCGTATCATATCATTAAATTCATGCACCATTTTTGACATACTCTCATTCCTCCCAGTTAATCAATATTAATTTCCCGAATACTACTTCATCATAAACATTGTAACAAAATGACCTTTTCGTCTAAATTATTCACTCAAATAATTAAACGAAAAGGCTCATCTTTTGGCATTATTTCAAACATGCATACAACATATGAAATAATATTATTGTTGCTTACCTATTCGTCTTTTAACCCTTTACCCATACCTTTTAAGAAATGAAGACCGAATCCGATAGCACGGTTAATATCCGGATCCTTAAGTACCTTCATAAGGTCCAGTATTCCTACTTTTTTATTACTTTGCAGATGCTGATTACCTTCATCCATGCCTGTTAATACACTACCTACAAGCTTTTTAGTAAGTTCCGGATTAAGCTCTGTTAAAGCTCCTGCAGCGCCCAGCATATTATTAATTAAATTTGTAACTGGTTCACGAGTGACTTGTCCTAAAACAATTTTTGCAATTGGTTCTTTCGCTTTAAGCATAGAATTTGCAGCTTCCAGCATCCCAATATCATTCAGTTCACCTACAATATTAAACATTTGATTTAAAGCTTCTTCATTATTAGCTAGAAGTTCTTTTAAACCTTCTAGCTTTTGTTGCTTTTGTTCTTCCTCAGTTAGCCCCTGCTTCTGGATCGCCTTAATAGGTGCTGCCATATTCTTTTCTCCTCCCTAGTTATCCGTTAAATGTACGTATCCTGGACGAGCCCACTTACGATTTACCTCAATCCCATTTTGAGGATGACGCTTTTTGTTACGTGGATTCGCTTTTGGCATCGGATTTTCACCTTCTACTTGTAACACTTCCATACGAACCTTCGTTTGTTTATATGCAGGTGTATTCGTACGTTGATCGACCGCCGGACCAGTTAAGAAATTAATCGCCGATTCTTTATCAGTTGAGTTCATCGGTAAATAAAGCTCATTTTCTTTTACGCGATCCGTTACAAGTGCACGTAATTTAAGTGCTCCAAAAGGAGAAACAAGGCGCACTAACGAACCAGTTTTAACTCCACGTTCTTTTGCAAGTTCTGGAGAAACTTCAACGAATACACCAGGCACTTTCGTTTGAATACCAGTTGATTTATTTGTCATATTACCTTCATGGAAATGTTCAAGCATACGACCATTATTAATGTGAAGATCATATTCCGCTGGGAATTCAGCAGGACGTACCCAATCAGCTAGCGCAAAACGAGCTTTTTTGTCTGGGAAGTTAAATCCATCTTGGAAAAGAAGCGGCGTATTCGTTCCTTCAAAGCTTCCCCAATGGAAACTATTCCAGCCTTCAAGTACTTCATAGTTTGCTTGTGCGAAAAGTGGCGATAAGCTTGCCATTTCAGCAAAGATTTCACTTGGATGACTATAGTTCCAATTTGCGCCTAATTTATTTGCAATCGCTTGTACGATCCACCAATCTGGTTTCGCATCACCTAGCGTTGGAAGAACTTGATATAATCTTTGTACACGACGCTCTGTATTTGTGAAAGTACCTTCTTTTTCAAGAGATGGTGCTGCTGGTAACACTACATCGGCGTATTGAGCAGTTTTAGAAAGGAAAACATCTTGAACGACAAAGAATTCAAGACTTGATAAAACTTCATGTACATGATTTGCGTTAGAGTCTACAAGGGCCATATCCTCCCCAACTAGATACATTGCTTTCATTTTCTCTTCTTCAATTGCGTGAAGCATTTCAATGTTATTAAGACCTGGTTTGTTATCAATTTTCACCCCGTAAGCTATTTCAAATTTCGCACGTTCTACATCGTCAGTAACGTGCTGATATCCTGGAAGCCAGCCTGGGAGAGTTCCCATATCACAAGCACCTTGTACGTTGTTATGACCTCGTAGCGGATATGCACCAGCACCTGGGCGACGATAATTTCCTGTTGCAAGAAGTAAATTTGAAATCGCAGCGGAAGTATCTGAACCACCCGTATTTTGCGTTACACCCATTCCCCAAAGAATACAAGTACCATCTGCGTCACGAATCATTTCTGCCATTCTAACGAGAGTTTCTTTTGAAATGCCTGTAATCTCTTCTGCATATTCAAGCGTATATTCTGCAAGACTATCTTTGAAGTCTTCAAAGAAGTTTACATTCTCGTCGATGAACTGTTGATCATGCCAACCTTGATCAATCATATATTTCGTAACAGCCATTAACCATACTTGATCTGTTCCTTGCTTTGGACTAATAAAGATATCTGAACGCTCTGCCATTTCGGTTTTACGAAGATCTGCAACAATTAGTTTTTGACCGTGAAGTTTATGCGCACGTTTCACACGAGTAGCTAAAACTGGGTGGCCTTCTGTTGGATTTGAACCAACGATAATAACAAGACCTGATTGTGCAATATCTTTAATCGTTCCGGCATCTCCGCCCATACCAATCGTACGGAATAACCCATCTGTTGCTGGTGATTGACAATAACGAGAGCAGTTATCAATGTTGTTCGTTTCGAATACTTGTCGAGCTAATTTTTGAATAACATAGTTGTCTTCATTCGTAATTTTAGAAGAAGAAATAAAACCTACAGAACCACTGCCGTACTCTTGTTTAATAGATCCTAATTTATTTGCCACTAATTCAAGTGCTTCTTCCCAAGTTGATTCAACAAATGTTCCATTTTTACGAATTAAAGGCTTAGTGAGTCGTTCTTCAGAATTTACAAAATCCCAACCAAATTTTCCTTTTACGCAAGTAGAAATTGCATTAACCGGCGCTTCAGAAGTTGGTTGGACTTTAAGAATTTTACGTCCCTTCGTCCACACTTCGAATGAGCACCCTACACCACAAAACGTACATACTGTTTTCGTTTTCTTCGTACGAGTTTCACGCATCGCAGCTTCTACTTCTGATATAGCGAAAATACCACTGTATCCAGGTTCCACTTCTTTTATAAGATCAACCATAGGCTCAAGTATGTCCGGCTTCAGCCCAGTCATAAATCCAGCTTCACCAAGCATCGATTTTTCCATCAAAGCATTACAAGGGCAAATAGTTACACATTGACCGCAGCTAACACATGAAGAATCGTTAATATCCACTCCATCATCCCAAATAACACGAGGACGTTCCGCTTCCCAATCAATAGATAACGTTTCATTTACTTGTAAGTTTTGACACACCTCTACACATTGACCGCACGCAATACACTGATTAGGATCATAGCGATAAAATGGATGAGACATATCAACCTCACTTGTATCTACTTTTGGCTCGTAAGGATATTTTTGATGCTCAATTTCCATTAATTCTGCCGTATTATGCAATTTGCAGTTCCCGTTATTGTTGTCACAGACCGTACAATAAAGTAAATGATTTTCTAATAAGCGATCCATCGCCTCCGTTTGTGCTGCCTTTGCACTAATAGAGGACAACTCAATATTCATACCGTCCGTTGCTACTGCCGAGCAGGATCGCACAAGTTTCCCATCAACTTCTACAATACAAGTATCACATGTTTGAATAGGATCCACTTCAGGCACATAACAGATTTGTGGATGTTCAATCCCGTTCTCATTAATGATGCCTAATATAGTTGAACCGGGCTTAGCACTATATTCTTTGCCGTCAATTGTAATATGAACCATGCTGTCATTCATGGTCTTTCCCCCTTTTTGAGAATAAAAAAACTCCACCACGAAAATATACGCACCGAATTAATAGGTACGCTATCATCATGGTGGAGTAGTTTATTAGCACATCTTGCTAAAATACCAATCCATTTATTCATAAGTAAAATGATAGATTCATAACAGGTCATATCACGATTCCATCTTTAACACTATAATTATAGCGTTTAATCCAAAAATACACAATATAATAATGATAAAAAAGTCACGGCACTCAATGCTCTGACTTGTTTGGATATATTCGTTTAATCACGAAGCCATGCATTGACAAGCATAATTCAACGCATGCTACTGAGCTTTCGGTGAATTAACTTTGCAGTCTCCATCCGTTTCAACATAGGGATAAGTGTTCCTGTATCCAGCCTTCACCGTGCTTTGTTTGCTTTCCCAAAGTACCAGAGGAACAAGATATTACAGATGAGTCAAACTCAGTTCTTTGATAGCTGTAGGACTAATTATTTATTTTTGTTATTCTCGCAATAAAAGTTCACTTAATAATAAGTATTAGCTCACATAAAAAAATAAATGTAACTTAATTTTAAATACACGGTTATTTATTAAGCTAAAGGATTTCTTATAAAAAATCCTCCAGCTTTTTTATAATCATAATTTGAATTAGCAAACTTTGATGAAACATATCTTTGTACAACAAAAAGAAAGCATACATCTGTATTTTATGCAAAGTTATACTTCATATCACACGTTGTTTTATATTAGAATCAACGTGCAATGCTATTTTATTATTTTTTAAATGGCTTTATTATTTGTTAAATACCTTTTTAATTCGTGAACATTAATTCCCCAAATAAAACCTTTGTATAGTTATTCTTATTCTGAATGGCTTATATTGTCTTGACGCAAGATATACGAAAAAAAGCACTCCATCTTGCTACAGAACCTTTTTACCTAGTAAAGAACTTTTTATTAGCTGACAACTCTCACTTCTCAAACACAAAATTGATTTTATTCTCTTTCCACTCTAATTTCGCATCAAAAGTTTTATCATTCTTCTTAAAACCTTTAATTAAATCTGTTTGTTCACCTTTTAATAACTTAGTCATATTCTTTTGTGATATTGTTTTCCCTAATATTTTTTTTGAAATCGTGAAATCACATTGTGTTGTATTATAGTTCGAGCACCCATAAAAAGTTGATTTATCGATTATATCACCATCACATTTTTTACATTTCCCTACTTTTTTACCTGTTGTAAACTTCGATTCTTTACGTTCAATCGATTCAACATGTAATCCAGTAAAGTCCCACTTCTCAGACATTTCAATCGCATCTTCAATAATTTTCGCTGATAGCTTTTTCGTTTGTTCCATAAAGGTTGCTGGAGAAGCTATGCCTTCCCCAATTTCAGCAAGACGCTGCTCCCACTTCGCAGTCATTTCTGGAGAAGCTAAAATTTTATCACCAATTGCGGTAATTAATACTTTTCCTTTATCTGTTGCATACACTTGATTTTTCTTCACATCAATATACTTACGATCTTTCAGCATTGTAATGATGCCTGCACGGGTTGCCTCTGTCCCTAACCCTTCTGTCTTTTTTAATACTTTCTCTAGCTCTTCATTTTCTAAATATTTCCCAGCTGTCTTCATTAGCGTAATAAGCTGCCCTTCTGTATAACGCTTTGGTGGCTGTGTTTTTCCTTCTTTCACTTTCACCGTTACAACTTTCCCTTGTTCGCCTTCTACTACGATTGGAAGAATGGTTTCATCTTCTTTATCATCTTGGAAAATAACTTTGCGCCATCCTTCTTGAATTTGCTGTTTCCCTTTTGAAATAAATTCAGCACGGCTATCAACAAGTGTTGTAATTGTTGTATAGTCAAAGATCGCAACTTCATAATGAGCCGCAATGAGACGCCTTACAATCATATCGTAAATTTTCTTTTCATCGCCAGATAGTTTATTTGGATTTGTCGCTTGTTCTGTTGGAATAATTGCATAGTGATCTGTAACCTTTTTCTCATTCACATATCGCTTATTATTCATAATGGACTCAATCGGCGCTGGTAATAAGTCTTTATATTCCTCAAACTGGCTTAATTTTTGTAAGATGTCAGGGAACGTTGCTGCTTCTCCTTGTGTTACATAGTTAGAATCCGAACGTGGGTAAGACACAATACCTTTTTGATACAATGCTTGTGTAATATCAAGAGTCTTTTTTGGTGAAAACTTAAATGCTTTATTCGCTGTTGCTTGCAGTGATGATAAGTTAAATAAAAACGGTGGTTGAAACTCCTTCCGCTCCGTTTTCATTTCTTTTACTTCAGCCGGTTTATTTTGGCAAAATGCTGCAATTTTATTTGCCATATCAGGGTCTTTTAAACGGGACTCATTATCTTTCTCCCATTTCCCTTCATATTTCTTTCCTTCTATATTAAAAGTTGCAAACACTTCCCAAAACGGCTCTGATTTAAAGTTTTCTATTTCTTTTTCACGTTTCACAATTAAAGCTAATGTCGGCGTCTGTACACGACCAGCCGAAAACACATCATTCATTCCTTTTTTCTTTAGCAAAATACTAAAGACACGCGATGCATTCATCCCAACCACCCAGTCGGCACATGATCGTGTGTATGCTTCATAGTACGTATTGATTGTATCTGCTTCATCAAGTAAATTTTTAAATCCTTGGTAAATCGCTTGCTTCGTTAAGGAGGAGATCCATAGACGTTTCATCGGTTTTTGCACGTTACAAAGATTGATAATATTTCGTACAATTAATTCCCCTTCACGCCCCGCATCGCCTGCATGAATAATTCCCGTCACTTGCGGATTATGTAACAGCTGTTTCACAACATTAAATTGCTTATACTTTGATTTTGTAACTTCAAATTGAAAACGTTCCGGAATCATTGGTAATGTATCGAGTGACCACTTTTTCCACTCAGCGTGATAATGTTCCGGATTACATAACTGCGTCAAATGACCAATTGCCCATGTACAATAAGCTCCATTTGGAAATAACTCATTTGCTTCTACTTCTAAATAGCCGTCTTTTCGGCGATATTTAAATTGAGAAACAAGGGCCAAACCTTGATCTGGTTTCTCGGCTATGATTAATTTCATTTTATAACTCCCTATCTAAATTCCAATGCTACTTTCATTTTATCTCTGTTTTATAAGTGATGAAAAATATCTATCATTTTTATCATTCACAATTTATCCTATATTTTTTAGACCTATAATATTATACGCTTAACCTTTACACCTTCACAATAGGAGACTATATAAACAATAGATTTAATAAAGATATGGAATTCATATAGGATGCGGGAGATCCAAAGAAAAACCATGCAAATAAACCATCTTTTGCGGAGAACCCGTTCCTTTTCCCTTAGATATAAGAACATCCCTTTAGATATTCGAACCTAAAGGGATGAAACCATGCAACTTTTTTACAAACACCGGAGCTTTATTTTAAGCATATTAACTTTATTTCAACTCTACACTAAAATTTGTTTTTGCATGCCCCCTATTTATATATATTTTTCCTTAAAAACAAAAAAATAGTGTATATCGTTGATCATTGTTTTGAATAGGGACTCCAATACTGTTCAATACCATATTATCAAAAAAGCTAGTAGCAAATAAACGATTGGGATATGTTGCAATCCCATTGTATAGATTGCCATGTAGTACATTCTCAATCATCTCTTCACTAATATTGATTTTTTTAAAAGCATCACCCTACCGTTTCCCTTGTTTTTATCCTCTATTTTGTTTGTATTTATTGGCTAAATATCTAGCATAGTGAATCGTGTTTCTAACTACATCTAATTCAAGATTAAATATACTAGGTGCACCTGGTCTCCAATTCACTTCAAACAGCCACAATTTTTGGTCCGCATCAATTCCAACATCAATTCCTAATTCATCAAATGATACACTGTCATATAAAGAATCAAAATGGTTAACAAAGCTTACTGCAAACCGCTCCAAATACCTTTGAATATTGTACCAGTTGTCATCAAACTCTGTTTTTAAAAAAATTTCTAGATACGTGCTATAACCACCACTACCCATATTTGATACAATGCTTCCCAATGGACCTATCCTTGGAAAAATTGAAGTAATGACCCATTTTCCTTCTCCGTTTCTTTGAACATGCAGCCTGAAATCATAAACATGACCAGTTTTCATTTGACATGAAATAAATTGTTGAACTAGGTAATCTTGTTCTTGTATTTTATGAGATATAAAGTCTAACAATTGTTTTTCATTAATAGATGAGATTTGCCCTGCCTCATTCATTTTGTAATGCTCTACCCCATATTTTTCAATAAAAACGATGCCCCCACCTTGATGCCCAGACATCGGTTTGATAATAACTTTTTTATAGCGCTTAATCATGTCAAAAAACTTGCTAGCATCAGTTAATTCATAAAAAGGAATAAGATATTGTTCAAACTCTTTTGCTTTTTTAATTCTGTTATATACACTTAATTTATCTCCAATCGAATGACTTGTGAATGGAATCCTATCGTATAGATAATCAAAGATTTTCTCAGTTTTATCACTAACAGGAGCACTTGCATTATAAATGACATCGGGAAAAGAAAATTCTTTTTCAATCCACTCGCCGTTTTCATAGATTTTTCCTAAAATCGTTTGATTTTCTATTTTTACTTTCCCTGGGGTAAAGTAAAAGAAGTTGACACCTTCAGCTTTTGCTACAGCGGCACAAGCATATGCTCTCCTTACGTTTCTTGGATCTTCTCGATGATGAAGCATACCAATTATAGTCATATTGGTTCCCTTCCCCTCTTTCTAAAGTTCTTTTTCAACATACAGATCAAATTCAACTTATATATATTCATATTCTTTCCACATTTAACCAATTTTCAAAAGATTAAGAACAACCTTTGTCCCATTTTTATATTCTATTTATATAGATAACAGAGCTTATTTTATAAAAACAAGTAAAGATAGGGTGGGGTAAGATTATGAATACTATTGTTTTTATTGAAACAAATAAATCTGGATCGAGTAGGGAAGCAATTAAAGCAGCAGAGAAACTTAATTTCTTTACGGTTTTGTTAACAGACCAAAAAAGATTTCTTGAAGAACGAAGTGAATTTCCGGATGTACATCAGATGATATTTACCGATATAAATGATTATGATAATTTAATTACAGTAATCCACAATCTAAAAAAAACAGGGAAAAATATAAAAGGAATTTTTAGTTTTATTGATTATTTTGTTTATGTCGCTGCATGTTTGTCTGAGAAGTTCTGTAAAAGTATGGTATCTACTGACGCAATTTATCATATGGAAAATAAAATATTGACCCGTAACGTGCTTAAGAATTTACCGATTTCACTCAATTATTTAATTTACAAACCAACAGAATCCTTATCATCTTTTCTTAAAACTGTAGAGATGAAATTTCCTCTTGTCGTTAAATCCCCTGAATCAGCAGGATCAAAAGATGTATTGTTGGCAAAGGATAGAGATCAATTAATTTCATCTATGCAAACCCTTTTAAAAAAACGACCTAATGAAGAAATTCTACTTGAAGAATATGTAGATGGACCTCAGTACTTAGTTGAAGTTTTAGTTCACAATAAAAAGGTTCATATTATTGCAGTGATTGAACAAGAAATTACATTTTTTGAACGTTTTATCGTCACTGGTTATTCTTTGTTAGGACAATTAGACACTAAACTACATTATAGTCTTCTTAACGCTATTCATTCTGTTGTACATGCTTTTGATATAAAAAATGGTGCTTGTCATCTGGAGCTCCGCAGAGTAAATGGTATTTGGAAGTTAATTGAGATAAACCCAAGGATATCAGGCGGAGCTATGAATCGTATGATTGAAGTTGGACATGGAATCAACTTAGTACAGGAAACGATTCAGTTAATGTTAGGAAATAAACCTTCACTGAATAAAAAACATTATAAATATGTATATACGCACTACTTAACAGTCGCTTATAGAGGGAAATTAATTCGAGCTACAGGAAAAAAGCGTAGCTCTAAATATCCTGGTGTAGAAGAAGTATATATAAAACCTAAAAAGGGAAGTATCCTAAAACCTCCTAAATCAATGGGGGATCGGTGCGGCTACGTTTTAGCAGCATCATTTTCTAAACAAGAAGCTAAAAGAATAGCTTTAGAAGCAGCTAAAGAAATTTCTTTTGACATTGAACCAATGAATACAACAGCATAAATTATACTGCATTCAAACGATACTCAAAAAANANANANANANA